>JAOUOA010000184.1 GCA_029880625.1 Spirochaetia bacterium | reverse complement strand
GTTAAAAAACAGGAGCTGACTCCGAATACGTAACCTATGGGAGTATTAAAATAGTTCCTGATTTCTCTCAGAAAAATATATTTGATTCCATCCAGTCGTAAGTTCATTTTAATTTTGTTCAACTCGCTTGATCATTTTTTTCGTTAATTTGTAAGATCTCTGAAGACGTCTTCCAGTGATTTTGAGAGAGGGGAAAATTCACGAATTTCCCAGCCTTTTACAGCAACCTGAGAAAATAATTTTTCAGGTGTATCGCTCTCAAGCTGGCAGATGTAACGGACAAATCCCTGTGGAAGATCTCTTGCATTGTCTTCAGACCAGACGCCTCTGACTCCGTCAAAGGAAAGGAGCGATTCTTTAATGCCTTCTCCTTTTGCAACAATTGCGCAGGAATGAGCAACACGGAGAGCTTCTGTATTTTCGTCAGCGGCAACCTGCCCTCTGCTGATGATAATCACGCGTTCACAGATATCTTCCACTTCCTGCATAATATGAGTTGATATGATCAGAGTTTTTTCTTTTGCAAGTTCTTTAATGAGCGACCGGATCTGCTGAATCTGGTTCGGATCCAGTCCCGATGTCGGTTCGTCCAAAATAATGATTTCTGGATTGTGAATGAGTGTGGCGGCAAGGGCTACTCGTTGACGAAAGCCTTTAGATAGAATTCCTACAGGTGAATAAAAATGAGAGCCCAGTTCAAGAGCATCAATCATTTTCCGTGCCTGTTTTTCAAGTGCGTCACCTTTAAGTCCACGAACCTGTCCCATGAATTCAAGATATTCGGAGACCAGCATTTCCGGATAAAGGGGAGAATTTTCAGGAAGATAGCCTACATTTTTTTTAATTTCAACAAGGTCACGGTCATCACGAACGGACAGACCGTTCATAAAAATTTCTCCGGAAGTCGGACGCAGAAAACCGGTAAGAAGGCGCATGGTGGTGGTTTTACCGGCGCCGTTCGGCCCTAGAAGAGCTGTGATTCCGGATTTTTTTTCAATTCGGAAATTAAGATTTCTTAAGGCCGAAAAATCTCCGAAGGATTTCGTTACATTTTTAACCTCAATCATCGGTTACATCGTCATAACTGGCCATTTATCATGCAACGAAAAATTTATATTCTTTTTTATATTTTATTCCGGTTCTGATATGACTGCAGAAAGGTATTCCCGGTTCATTTTTGCAATAAAGTGAACGGAAATCTGTTTTGGACATGCCGCCTCGCATTCATATAAATTGGTACAGGATCCAAAGCCTTCTTTCTGCATCTGAAGAATCATTTTCTGTACTCTGCGTTTTTTTTCAATCTGTCCCTGAGGAAGCAAGGCCAGGTGAGATACCTTGGCTGCAACAAACAGGCTGGCAGAGGCATTTTTACAGGAAGCGACACAGGCGCCGCATCCAATGCACTGCGCCGCATCCATTGCAAGATCGGAAAGCCTTTTCCCTATAAGAATGGTTTCCGCTGTCGGCGCAGTTCCGCTGTTTACAGAGATAAAGCCCCCTGCCTGGATGATTCGGTCAAAGCTGCTTCTGTCCACGACCAGATCTTTGATTACGGGAAAGGCTTTTGCTCGCCAAGGCTCTACATAAATTGTATCGCCGTCTTTAAATTTTCTCATGTGAAGCTGGCATGTTGTAATTCCAGGAATCTGGCGTCCGTGAGGAATTCCGTTGATAACAAGCGAACAGGCTCCACAGATGCCTTCCCGGCAATCATGATCAAAGGCAACAGGATCTTCCCCTTTTTTAATTAAATTTTCATTTAATACATCCAGCATTTCAAGAAAGGACATATGATCATCCACATCGTCCAGGTTGTAATCGACCATTTTTCCTTTTGCTTCGTCTTTGCTTTGACGCCATATTTTCAGTTTGATTTTCATTTGTAGCTCCTGCTGGCAATATGGATGTATTCATAGTTCAGTTTTTCCTGATGCATCTCAGGTTTTTCCCCGACGCCCTTGAATTCCCAGGCTGCAACATATTGAAAATTTTCATCATCCCGCTTTGCTTCGCCCTCAGGCGTCTGATATTCTTCTCGGAAATGCGCTCCGCAGGATTCTTTTCTTTCAAGAGCATCTGTACAGATCACTTCAGCAAATTCCAGGTAATCGGCCACACGTCCTGCCGTTTCAAGCGACTGATTGAAATCTTTTCCTGAGCCCGGGATTTTCACGTTTTTCCAGAAATCTTCGCGTAAAGGAGGAATGAGTTCCAGAGCTTTTTTCAGACCCTCTTCATTTCTGGCCATCCCGCAGTAATCCCAGAGGATATGTCCCAGTTCTTTATGATAATCGGTTGGTGTTTTGCTTCCGTTTACAGAAAGAATTTTCTGGATGTGATCTTCTGTTTGTTTTTTGCTTTCAGTAAATTCAGAAGTTTCAGCGCTGACTTTCTCACGGGATTCGTCAGCAAGGTAGTGACTGATCGTTGCCGGTACAATAAAATATCCGTCCGCAAGTCCCTGCATGAGAGCGGATGCTCCCAGGCGGTTGGCTCCGTGGTCGGCGTAATTTGCTTCGCCAATTACGAAAAGGCCGGGAATATTGCTCATCAGATTGTAGTCAACCCAGAGTCCTCCCATGGTATAGTGGACGGCGGGATAAATCATCATGGGCGTTTGGTATGGGTTGTCGCCTGTGATGGTTTCATACATCTGAAACAGATTGCCGTAATGATCCTCAATGTAATTTTTCCCGAGACGGTTAATGGCGTCGGAAAAATCAAGGTAAACGCCTTTGCCTGTCGGCGAAACTCCGTTCCCATCATCGCAAGCAGCTTTAACCGCTCTTGATGCAATGTCTCTCGGTACAAGGTTTCCAAAGCTCGGGTATCTTCGTTCCAGAAAGTAATCCCGGTCTTCTTCGGGGATTTTTACAGGTTTCGTTTTTACATCCTCGTGCTTTTTGGGAATCCATACCCTTCCGTCATTGCGAAGAGATTCAGACATTAGAGTGAGCTTGGACTGGTAATCGCCGCTGACGGGAATGCATGTGGGATGGATCTGCGTAAAAGACGGGTTTGCAAACAGCGCGCCTTTTTTATAGGCCCGATAAGATGCCGTGATATTGCTTCCTTTCGCATTTGTGGAAAGATAGAAGATGTTGCCGTATCCTCCAGAAGCAAGAATCACAGCATGGGCGGCATGCGAAGTGATTTCTCCTGTAACGAGATTTCTTACTGTAATTCCTTTTGCATGGCCGTCAACCAGAACCAGATCAAGCATTTCGGTTCGGTTGTACATGGTCACCTTGCCGAGGGCAATTTGTCTGCTCAGCGCCTGATAGGCTCCCAGAAGAAGCTGCTGGCCGGTCTGGCCTCTTGCATAGAAGGTGCGCGAAAGCTGCGTTCCTCCGAAAGAACGGTTGTCAAGAAGGCCGCCGTATTCTCGGGCAAAAGGAACTCCCTGTGCTACAGCCTGGTCGATGATGTTTAAACTGACCTGGGATAACCGGTAAACATTTTCTTCCCGTGAGCGGTAATCGCCGCCTTTGATTGTATCGTAAAATAGCCTGTAAACACTGTCTCCGTCATTCTGATAATTTTTTGCAGAATTGATTCCGCCCTGCGCCGCAATACTGTGCGCGCGTCTGGGGCTATCTTGAAAAGCAAAGCATTTAACATTGTAGCCGAGTTCTGCAAGAGTGGCCGATGCAGATGCGCCTGCAAGACCGGAGCCGACTACAATGATGTCGTATTTCCTTTTATTTGCTGGATTGACAAGCTTCATATCAAAACGGTGTTTGTCCCACTTTTTTTCGATAGGACCATCCGGAACTTTTGGATCAAGAATCATAAATTTTTCCTCTTTATCAGTCTGTAATATAGTATCATTGAATATCTGGTTTTGAAAAAGATACGTTATCTCCTTTTCTGTTTTTTTAAACGTTTCTTATGCTTTTTTGTATAAGCGAATTTGAAATATAAGAATCTCCTATATTAATCCGTAAATTGCAGCGATTGGAATTGCGCTGTATCCAAAAAGAACAATTGCAGCAAGAAAATATCCTGTTGATTTCCAGAGGGCTTCCGTTCTTGGGCCGTTTAAACCGAGTGTTTGAAACATGGAAGAAAATGCATGACTCAGATGAAGAGAAACAAACAGAATTGCAGTAATGTATGCAAGGGTGATCCATGGATTTTTAAAACTTTCTGTAACCATGAAATAAACATCATGACGGCCTTCGGAATCAAGCTGACCGAAATATTCAGAATGTACCGTTCCAAGGGTATAATGAAGGATATGATAAATGATAAATGAAAGAATGGCCAGTCCGGAGAGGGCCATGCTTCGCGAAGCAAGGGTCGCTCGGATTGTATTGTGTTTGGTATATCCTTCAGGACGGGCGGACGAATTCTGGAATTTTAATATGGCGGCAAGAATCACATGCAGGATAAAAGAAATTAGAAAGATGCTTCTTGCAATCCATTTTACCGAACCCAGATTCTGTAAAAAGTGCGCATATTGATTCATTGCATCCTGTCCGAATAAAATCTGCAGATTTCCCAGTAAATGGACAAGGAGAAATCCAATCCAGATTCCTCCGCTGACTGCCATGAGAGCTTTTTTTCCTGTTGGAGCGGAAAGCATTTTAAAAAAAACGTTCATTTTTTAAGCCTCAAATATTCTTTTGTTAAAGAAGGAAATTATACAAATCAGTCTCCGGTTGAAAATGTATATTTTAGAACCATTAGACGAAATTTTTATATGATTCAATCACTTAATAATAATCAGGATAAATTCCTGAATTATCTGTGTATCATAATTTAACATTTTGATATACAATTGATTTATGCAAGAGTAAAATTCTTTTTATTACAAATATAAACCAACAAAAAAAAGTTCAACTCCAGTTACTGCAGTCATGAGCATAAAAATCATACCTGCTTTTCCCCAGAATCGGTGTGTTTTACTGAACGCTGAGGGTACCGGTGGGGAAGGAAATCGTATGAGTGATATCACAATTAGAACAAGCCAGATGATGCTGGTTGAGACGGAAAAAAATAAATGTACATAAATCGAAAGATTAAGAAGAAGGGTGTTCTCAAACATCCCTCCGCGCGACATTTCAAAAATGCCTCCATGTTTAGACATATCAATTTCAAATAAGAGAATGGTTACGGTAAGAACAGCAGTTAAACCAACCTGAAATGATTTATGAACAGAATATTTTCTTTTTTTTGCAGATAAATAGGAATAAAACATCACCGGAACGATTACCGCTAAAGATAAAATAATTAAATCAACAAGCGAAGATGCTCTGGATCCGAGAAAGCTGGGCGGAAAATTAAATAAATTCATAATGGCTACCTTTATCTTGCAAATTTACCGCTGCATACCAGCGGTAAATCTATTTTTGATATGATTTTAAAAATACTAGAATCCTGAGTTTGAACCCTGGAGGCATTTATGGCACAAAGTAGTTGGAAAACATTATGCAGCAGTCCAAAATGACTTCAGGTGTTCTGAAGCAAATCACTAAGACCCGTTCTTCATTGTAACCCTCTTGAGGGCAGGATTAAAATGAAATAAATTTACGAACCTGTTCATTGATTGTTTCTGCTTCTCTTCTGGCAGCTTCTCTCACCAGTTTTCGTGAATCAGAGGAATAAAGTATATTTCTGCTGCTGTTGATCAGGCAATGTTTCCCTTTAATTTCAAGAATGGTTTTTAAATCTCCTCCCTGAGCTCCAATGCCGGGAATTAAAAAGGGCAGATCTCCTGCAATATCCTGTATTTTTCTGATAGATTCAGAATCCTTTGTTGCTCCTACCACAAGCCATACATTTCCATTTTTTTCATTTAAGCGGGCGGCTTCCATGGCAACTTTTTCATAAAGGGGAGGATGCCCATGAAGTTCAAAATCTTTCGCTCCTGGATTGGATGTGAGACATAAAAGAATACTGGCTTTGTCTTTATAATCGGTAAATGCCTCAATTGTATCCATTCCCATATAAGGATTCAGGGTTATCCCGTCACAGTTCAGGATCTCAAAAAATGCTTTCGCATACTGTCTGGCTGTGTTTCCGATATCTCCTCTTTTCGCATCCGCTATGATTAAGGGATGATTGCTGTTTCTTCTAATATATAGGATTATTTCATTAAATATTTCAAATCCTGAAGGACCAAGCGCTTCAAAAAATGCCAGGTTGGGTTTAAAAGCCGCTGCAATGTCATGGGTTGCATCGATGATATCTTTTAAGAATTCAAAGACATGGTTTTCATTATAATCTGCCGGAATTCTTTCAGG
>JAOUOA010000183.1 GCA_029880625.1 Spirochaetia bacterium | reverse complement strand
GCAGCTGAATACAATTCTCGCACTGGAGGGCGTCATAGGATTTCTTGCATTTATAATGGGTATGACTCTGGTATCGCGTCTTATCAACGCAATCATGGCGAAACAGATCCGTCAGGTCGGAATCATGAAAGCAGTCGGCGCATCCAGCAGAGATCTTATGCGAATTTATCTTTTCATGGTAGCAGTTCTTGGAGCCGCCGCTTCTGCAATTGCAGTTCCTCTTTCAAATGCAGCTGCTTTCGCTTTTTCAGAATTTGTAGCAAAAAAACTAAATTTCAACATCTTGACCGAAACTCTTCCGTTGCATGTACTGCTGCTTCTGGGCAGTGCAGGCATTTTTTTTCCTGTAATCGTTACTCTTCCGACAGTCTGGAAAGCTTCGAAAATCAGCATCCTTGAAGCGTTGCATCCTGAAGCAAAAATACAGGGATCTATCAGGAAAAGAAAATCCGCAGCATCCTCTTCTTTTATTTTTCAGCTTGCGGTAAGGAATCTTCTGAGAAGCAAACAAAGAATGCTGATCACTGCCTCCATGACGGCCCTGGGTGTTGCTATTTTCAGCACAGGATTCAACGTTAGAGCCGCCCTGGAAGATTTTCTTTTTGAATCAAAAGATTCCATGAGATACGATATCAAGGTTGTCTTGAAAGAACAAATTCCGGAGAAAGCCGCTTTGCTCCCGTTTCAGGAAATACGAAATATCAAATCGATTGAATCCTGGAATGGTGGAACAGGACGGATTCAGTCAAAGGTGATTTCAAACAGAAACGGAATTGGAATCGTCGCCCTTCCGCCTGAGACAAATCTACGAAAGTGGGATATAATCAAAGGAAGATGGCTGAACAGTTCCGGCGAAAATGAATTTGTACTGAATCAGCAGGCAGCGGCACTCTTTAAAAAGACTGAAATCGGAAAGATTTACACTCTCGACCTGCCTCAAAAAGCAATTCAGGCAAAGCTTGCCGGAATCATCAAAGAATTTGACGCTCCTAAAATCTACATAAACCGTAAAGTCTATGACCAGCATTCCAATCCGGATCAGCTCATCAATTCATTGATGATTTCTGCAGAAGACCGCAGTTATGAAAAAGTTCTAACTCTTAAAAAAGAGATTGAAAAAGCCGCCGGACATTCCGATCTTTCAATTCTCTTCGTAATGTCGCATGTGGAACGTTCTTTGATTATCTTCAATCACCTCAATATCCTTCTTGTGATTTTAATCTTTCTTTCGCTTCTGGTTCTGCTTGTCAGCGCCCTTGGGATGGCATCGTCAACAGGAATCAGCATCTTGGAGCGTACAAGAGAAATTGGGATTTTAAGAGCCATTGGCGCCACTCCAGGAAAAATTTACAGCCTGTTTACTGCGGAAGGTGTGATCGTAAATATTGCAGGAATCATGGCGGGTCTTCTTACCTCTCTTCCTTTAAGCTGGCTTGCATCCCGGTTTTTCGGCAGTTTGATCCTTGGAAACAATACAAGCCTTGATTTTACCTTCAGCATTTCCGGACTTTTGATAACCTTTTTTATCACAGCTGGATTCGGTTATTTAGCAAGCAGAATACCGGCAGGAAATGCTCTGAAGATATCTGCTGGCAGGGCTCTCCAGTACGAATAAGCTTCAGTGCATCTGATAAATTACATTCAAGCAAAGCATTGAATGATTTGATTTTCATTAAAAACCCGCTGGCGAATCAGCGGATTTTTAATTTTTTAGCCTTGAAATTCATTTTTTATCGTCATATCTACTGATAAAGTTGTATGAACATTTATACGGATCAATTTTTGTAGAAATATTTTATGGAAGAAAAAACAATCAAACTTGGACTCATGCCGCCCCTGACAGGGCTTGTTGGAATTTACGGTCAGGAAATATCCCGCGCTGGCCAGATTGCCTGCAAAGAAATCAATGAAGCAGGAGGGATTCTGGGGAAAAAACTGGAACTGATCATAGAGGACGACGGAAGTCTTCCTGAAAGTTCCGTTGAAGCAGCAGAAAAGCTGATTGATGTTCATCAATGCAGCGCAATCATCGGGAATCTTCTTTCCAATTCCCGCATCGCCGTAGCCTACAGGGTGGCTGAACCCAGAAAAATCCCCTATTTAAATTTCTCCTTTTACGAAGGAAGTATCCAGAGCCGTTACTTTTTTCATTTCGCAGCTCTGCCCAATCAGCAGATTGAAAAAATGATCCCCTATATGTTTCATAAATATGGACGAAGGATGTTCTTTGCTGGAAACAACTATGAATGGCCCAGGGGCTCCATCCATTCAGCAATGCGGATATTAAAAAGTCTGGGCGGCGAAGTTCTTGGCGAACGCTATTGCCCCATCGGAGCGGATCTTGAAATTATCGAAAATATTCTGGATGAAGTCGAAAAATTAAAGCCAGATGTCTTTGTTCCCTATTTTGCAGGAACCGATCAGGTCAATCTGCTTACGCGATTTACAGAACGGGGACTGAAAAAATATACTGCTGTTGTAATGGGTCATTACGATGAAATGATGGCAAGTAAACTTTCCCCGGAAGTCCGAAACGGCTTTTATTCCAGCAACACGTATTTCATGACCGTCGACACTGAGGAAAACCATAAGTACCTGGACGAATTATCAAAGCTTCCTGATGCGAACGGTGTCTGGCCGGATGGGAACGGAATTCTTACCAATTTTGGAGAAGGAACCTATGTATGCGTGAAAGCTTTCGCAGAAGCGGCTAACCGTGCTGGAACCGTTGAACCGGAAGCGATTGTGGAAGCATTGAAAAACATATCCATCAAGGCGCCGCAGGGCATCGTACAGATGAATCCGGAAAGCCATCATGCAACGGTAAATACATATCTTTCTCAATGCGGCGAAGACGGTATTTTTAAAGTTGTAGAAAACTTCGGTTCCATTCCGCCCATTCTGCCTGACCGCTACAACCACCAGCGAATCATCCATCAGGCTACCCTTGAAGATGATATCCGGCTTCAGGCAAGGATGTTAGAACAGATGACAGAAGGAATCCTGCTTGTAAGTTCTTCGGATCATTCCATTGTTTATGCAAATGCAGGCGCGGAGAAGCTGTTTGGATATCCAAAAGATCTTTTGATAAGCATGCCGTTTCAAAAAGTGAATGATGCAGAAGGAATTCCGAAACAAAGCCTAAAATCAGACGAAATCATCCAGAAACTGAACCAGAAAGGATTTTTCGAGGGCACTGTCCAGACGCGGAAAAACGGAGGAGCGGATCTCTACTGTTCTGTTTCTATTTCGACATTTACCCATCCTATTTTTGGAGAAGTCTGGCTTTCTGTTTACAGAGATACCACGCGCATCATGCAGCTTCAAAATGAACTGGAAAAGCATAAAGCAAACTTGGAAAAAACCGTCGAGGAAAGGACAGAAGATTTAAGAATTGCCAAGGAAGAAGCCGAGGAGGCCAATCAGGCAAAAAGCGTCTTTCTTTCGCGGATGTCCCATGAACTCCGCACTCCCATGAATGCTATTATCGGTTTTTCTCAGATGCTTGAACGGGAAGATTTAAACGAATCACAGTTTATGTATGTTGATGAAATTACACGAGCGGGAGACCATATGCTCGGACTGATTGACGATCTTCTGGAACTGTCGCGTATTGAAGCAGGAAAAGTAAAAACAACAATTGAAACAATCCGTGTTTATGATTCTTTACATGAAGCCCTTGAGTTTGTAAGAGGTCCGATTATCTCAAAAAAGATCAGTTTGATCAATCAATGCAGAGAAGATTCTCTTGTTCTTGCAGACTCTACAAGACTCAGGCAGATATTAATCAATCTTCTGACCAATGCAGTCAAATACAACAGAGAAAACGGCAAAATTGAACTTACATGCACAGCAGTTAATGGAAACAAATTCCGCATCAATGTAAGTGATACCGGTTATGGAATCCCTGACGATCAGATCGGAAAGCTTTTTCAGCCTTTTGAGCGCCTTGGAGCAGAACAAAGCGATATTGCAGGATCGGGAATCGGCCTTGCTCTTGCACGGCAGCTTGCGGAGCTCATGCACGGCTCCATGGGAGCAGTATCCAATCCTAAATCAGGAAGTACGTTCTGGGTGGAACTTCCTGCAGCCTCTTAATCATAATTTTCATTGAAATGAATTTTTCTTTTTTACAATTTTCAAAAAAATATATTCCACAGACGATCCTTTTTTTTGCCGGGATAGCCTTTACAGCCGTGATCACATCTTTTATAATCCTGTACGAAGTTTCGCAGGCTGAATTTAAATTTGACAGAAACGCAAAGGAACTGGCATATTCCATCAAATTTAAATTTGCAAAAAGTCTGGATGCCACCCAATACCTTTCTATTTTTTTAAATACAAACCGTATTCTGACTCCTAAAAAATTTGAAACATTTGCATCAGGACTTTTGGAAACAAATCCAGAAATCCAGGCGCTGGAATGGGTTCCACGAATTCTCCACAAAAACCGCCTGGCCTTTGAATTGCAGAATAAAAATGCCGTCGGAAAATTCAAAATTACAGAGAAAAATACAGCAGGAGAGCTTAGAACAGCAGGCTTACGCCCTGTATACTTTCCTGTTCAGCTCATCATCCCCCGTACAGGAAATGAAAAAGCATTCGGTTATGACATTTCATCAAATCGACAACGCAATCAAATGCTGAAATATGCTTATAAAAACAATACACATACAGCTTCCGGCAGAATTCATCTGGTTCAGGATAAAGATAATTCTTTTGGAATTCTGACTGCAATTCCTGTTTATCATACTTCAAAAATTCCATCACAGGAAAACATCGGCCGGGTGCAGTTTGAAAAAACCGCCAATCTTAAAGGATTCGTAATCGGGGTTTATCGAATGAAGAAAATAATGAATCAGGTTTTAGAAAATAAATCCTATATTCCATCCGAGATAAGCCTGATCGATCAATCAGCGAATCCAGAAGAGCAGATTTTATTTACAACAGCAGAGAAAATCCAGACAAACCGCTGGCTCAGCTACAGCGAAAATATTCGCGTCGCAGAACGAAACTATACAGTTTTAATCCGGGAAAATCCGGATGTTTTTCTGAAAGACCAATGGGCCAGCACCGTCTTTGCTGTTTCAGGCACTCTCCTGACGATTTCTCTTGTGCTTTACATGACCCTGCTTCAGAGAAAAAATGATGACCTTTATAAAAGCAACCAAAGGCTAAAAACAGCCCTGGATGAAATTAAAACTCTGCAGGGGATCATACCTATCTGTTCCTACTGCCACAGCATCAGAAACGATGAGGGAGCCTGGAATCATCTCGAAGCTTATATTTCAACGCATACGGAAGCGATATTCAGCCATGGGATCTGTCCGGACTGTTTTGAAAAAGAAACAAGCAATTTTTATTAAAAGAAACATCCAGTCTCTAAAACAGTATGATCATCATATGAAAAACATCAAAATATGAATCCCAAACGAAATCCTGCTGACACTGCAGAAAGCGGCAGTTGATGGTCAGGAATATAATAAAATCCAGCTGTTAATAAAATTGAAATATTTCCAAATTTAAGGCCGCCTGATATTTCAGGATGCACCGATGCTTTCTTAAATTTTCTTGTTCGTCTGCAGGATTCCACTGCAAAAAGAACAGGATTTATATTCAGCCCACGGGACATTAAAGACAGGACGATAAAATCATCTGTATTATTGCAGTGATTGAGCATGTAATAGCCAGGCTCAATTCCAGCCGCCTGCCAGAAAAAAAGCATTTCAGTTACTTTCTCGTTATCAAAACTAGTTTTAATTTCAGCAGAAACGGCGGAAAACCAGATTGTTTCCGAAAAAATAAATTGTAAATGATTCCAACCAATTGTCTGGATCCAGACAGGTCCGCCTGAGATTCCGTAAATTTTTAACAGATTCGGTTTTTTTTCAAAACTTGCGCCTTCCACTGCTACATTCAAATCAGGAAAAAAGCCGCTGCCTGATTTCCAGAGATAATGCCGCAAATTTAATGTCGTTCCTATATATGCATTATAACCATTTGAAAAAATCCGGGATATTTCGCCCTTAATTGAAAAATAGCGCATTCCGGCATAATACTGATTAAAAAATTCAGGTTTTCCCTTTACTTTTTGCTGCTGCTTCTTCGCTTTTTCCTTTTCTTTCTGTTTCTGTCTCTCCGCTTTTTCCTTTTCTTTCTGTTTCTGCCTCTCCGCTTTTTCCTTTTCTTTCTGTTTCTGCCTCTCCGCTTTTTCCTTTTCTTTCTGTTTTTCTTCTTTGAGTTTTTTGTATTTTTTAAAG
>JAOUOA010000182.1 GCA_029880625.1 Spirochaetia bacterium | reverse complement strand
AGGGCCGGGTTTATTTCGGTCAAGAATCACTGGATAATTTAGATTCTGCTGTTTCAGTTCATCTCGTTTTTTTGATGTTTCCGAAATATCTTCTTCAATAATTTTTATAGTAAGATCAAGAGCCCTGACAAGAGAAGGCATTGCCTGAATATGTCCGACCCTGCCCAGAGCCCATGCAATCTGGCTTTTTACATAGGGACCGTGTGTGGTTGTTTTTCTTAAATTTTTATTATCCAGACCTTTTAAAAGCTCTCTTGAAAGAGGTCTTACATAGGCTTCTTTTCTCTGTCCGCCCAGGATGTAAGCTGCCATTATTCTCTGTTCAGCGTTTCCGTTTTTTAAATTTTCAACTGCCTCACCGTAAATTCTGTCGTATAATTCATCGGAGGTTTGGTCTGCAGACAACGGCAGAGATAAAAATGTGAAAAGAAAAATAACTGACGCTAAAAAGATTCTGGAATTCATAATCACTCCCGTTTTGTTTCTTCGATTAAAGAATACATCCATTATTTAAAGATACTATGTTTCAGAATCGGAATTCGATATATGAAAATTTAATACTTCAGAACTTATTTTAAATATTACTGTATTTTTTTATTTGACGCGATTTTTTGCACTATTTTTTCATATCATGGATAATTCTTGCCATTTCATCCAGTTTTCCGGAAAGTTCCTCGATTTTTCTTGAATCAGAATTATTTTTCAGTTCACTTCTCAAAACACCGAGGCCTTTTTCAATTTTTTCACTTATCCGTTCCTCATTAATCTCCATCTGGTACAGGATCTCTTCAACATAATGACTGACATCTGTACCTTCTAGCTGGCCGCTCTCCACCATGGTACGTGCAATCTTCTCAATTCTATCCGGAGTCAGTCCTGTTGAACCAATTCCGCCCTGAATCATTTTTGAAAAAAAATTGGAAGGACTGTTTGTAATATCTCGAATTAATGCAGTCAGCATGAAAGTACTTAATTCAGAATTTTCATTTTCGCTGCTGATTTTTAGAAACGTCTGACCCAGGACCTGAGATGTTATATCTTCGCCTGTAATATTGTCTACAACCCGCACATCACGGCCTGACTTGACACAGGCAGCAACATCATCCAGAGTTATGGTTCTGCTTGTTTCTGCATCATACAGCCTGCGGTTGGCGTATCTTTTAATGAGCTTGGCCGATTGCATATGATTTTCTATCATGAATTAAATTAAATTCAAGACTCTTTCACATAAATTTTACATAATGATTTTACAAGATCCTCATAATCTTTTTCCTGAAGTTTATAATAAACCTGATTGCCCGCTCTTCTATCAGTTAAAATCCCGGCTGATTTCATTCTGCTTAAATGCTGGGACAAAGCTGATTGAGAAAGCCCAAACTGCTTTGCCATATCTCCAACGGTTAACTCATTGCCGAGTAGAGCGCACAAAATCTGCAGCCTGCTGGGATTGGCAATAGCCTTTAACCCCGCAACTGCTTCATCCAGTCCCTTACTTGTTAATTTTCGCAGTTCAAAACTCATATCAATACCAGATTATCCCGATTCTCACTGTTATGAAAGCAAACTGATTTTAATAGCAACAACTTTTTTATGAAAGTGATCAGTTTGCCATGCTGAATGCTGTCAAAATATCAAGTCAGCCTTTCTCAGACAAGCCCTAAAAAGTCTCATGACTGAAATATCAGATCTTAAAGAATTTAAAAAAAAGCTTTTCTGTTCATCGCATCTTCAAAATTAGTCCTAAACTCATATGTATAACCGAATTGAAAATGCCCAGCTGAATGATAAAAGGGTGTTCTTGAGAGTTGATTTTGAAAAAATTTTCTACGGCAATGAAGAATTTCAAAAAAAAATTTTATCATCAATCCTCCCATCTGTTGATTTCTGCCTGACAAGAGGCGCTCAGGTAATTATTGCTTCACATTCTGGCAGTCCTGAATCTGCGGATCGATACAGCTATAAAACCATCATTTCAGTTCTCGAACAGTTGATTGAAAGAAAAGTTCATTTAATTTCTATGCGGAACGGTTCTTTAAAAAACGAAATTAATGAAGTGCCGCCAGGAGATATCATCCTTCTGGAAAACCTCCTGCACAATCCCGGAGAAGCAAAAAATCAGGAATCTCTTGCCAAACAGCTGGCTGAAATTTCAGAGATTTTTATTAATGAAGCTTTTGCATCTTCCATTCATGAATACGCATCTCTTGTAAAACTTCCTGCACATATACCTTCTTATGCAGGAATTTCGTTTCAGAACGAGTATGAAACTCTTCAGACAATGCTGTCCGGAAAAGAACATCCGCTTGTTTTTATTCTGGGCGGGACTGGAATCGAACAAAAAATAAAACTCCTTCAAAAATTATTCCAGACCTACAATCATATTCTTGATGAGATTGTGGTTACAGGCGGAATTGCTTATACTTTCTTAAAATCCAGGGCACACAATATTGGACTTTCAACTGTAGAGCAAAATTTTGAAGTCAATGCATTTCAAATTATTGAAAAAGCTGAATTAAATGAAAAGGAAATTCAATTGCCTGTTGACCACCTTGCTGTTGAAAAAATTACAAAGGATGCAAAAACGAAGGTTTTTTCAGAATTATCCCAATCCTGGAGGGGAATTGACATTGGCCCCAAAAGCATCGGTAAAATTGAAAAAATCATTAAGAAAGCAGGATTTGTTTTATGGTATGGACCCTGCGGCATGGTTGAAATCGAAAATTTCTCTAAAGGCACAACAGCCATTGCAAAAGCGATTGCAAAAAGTAAAGCCCGGAGTGCAGTTATAGGAGAAGATACATCATTATCCGTAATCAAGTCCGGATATGCAGATTCCTTTACCTTTGTCGGTCCCAACAGTTCAAAAACCTGGATTGAAATCATCAAGGGAAAAGAATTGCCAGCATTAGCCGCATTAAAAGCAGTGGAAGAATAGCAATTTTTTCGGAGTAATTAGAAATATGGAATTCAGAGAGATCCTGCAAACAACAGTTTTAATCCTATTTTTTATTAGCGCAGCAATTTTAATCTTTTTTATTCTTATCCAGTCGGGAAAAGGCGGAGGAATGGGGATGCTTGGCGGCGGGGGTTCCAGTTCCGCATTTGGCTCCTCGACTGTTGATGTAGTTGAAAAAGCCACCTGGTACGGTGCAGTCATCTTCTTTGTTCTTGCAATACTAGCTGCAGTTGCTTTTGCAAATACCGGCCCGGAACTCCCTCAAGACACAGGAGTGGAGACTACAGAAGAAGGATTGGTCGTCCCTCCAGCTTCTGAAAGTTCAGAAAACCCTGGAACAATTCCGGCAAATCCTTGATTTTCGGTCTTGAATCTTTTTTTTATTTACTATTTTTCCCTGTTTTTGTAATTTTTTCCCTGAAAGAATTAAATTCTAAAGGTCGAAATACCGTCTTTAGAAAGGAAGTACAAACATGATAGGGAGTCGTGTAAAACGATCTAATTAAGGAAGGCACTACAATGAATTACAGAAAGGTATTTCTCGTTATTTTTTTACTCGGAGTTCTGGGAAGTCTGAATGCTCAGCCCCTGCCCTTTAACAGAGAACAGGAACAAAAAGATTTTCCTGAAATCTATAAATCGGAAAGAATTCAAGATGCAAATATTTTCAATGCTTACAAGTCTCTTTCAAGCTATGGACACCTGGTCCAGATGGCACAGGAAGACCGCATGATGAATTTTGAAAGAATCAAGGATCCTTACAATCCCAATGCTCTCAAAAGAAATATTACATATACACCAAGAAATACATATGTAAGATATGTAAAAGAAAGTGCAGAACTTCTTCTTATAGGGTTCGGACCACTGGACAAGGTTCAGGCTACAATCAGCGAAAAAGTAAAAGTTGCAAATGCAAATAATATTCCCGCCAAAGAAATCCAATTTGGTAACCGCGGCGGAATTGAGCTGACCCAGTTTACCTTTATCTATGATCCCAAAGATCCCAAAAGGGAGGCAATTGGATCCAGAAGAAAAACTGTTACCTTATTTTTTGATCAGACCAATCAGGCAGCTGACGCTCAGCAGAATCTGGCGCTCAGCGCTGTAGTTGCAAGAGTTGTTAATGATAACTTTATAGAAGGTTCTAGAAACATTGAGTTAATAATTGATCCAAGTCCAGGTGATGAACAGCTGGAAGATGTCATGATCATTCATAGAGAAAACAATAAAGATGCTCAGGCAATTTCAGCAGGCATGATGAGAAATAATGGGGCCTATCCCCATCGACTACGTTTCAAACAGCGTTTTTACTCTACCTTTCTTTCTGATTTTGACAGACTGTATACGCTTGTAGACAGTTATTCACAGAGAGACGGCGAAGCTTATAATGAAAGCGTTATCCTTGAACTTGAAAACCAGATGGATTACTGATTTCCTTATTTAGACTCCTCATGAAAAGGCCCTCACATCCGAGGGCCTTTTTTATTTTTTTAAAAGCAAAGCTGACATATAACAATCGGTCTCATCAGAGCCCCGGACAATTCAAAAAAGATCCTGCAGGAATACTTGAAAGGAACTGGATCCCGACGTTATATTATCTTGAGTTGTTTTTACATCTGAATTTTTACACAGTTCACTTCAGAAGATTCGTGTGATTTTTATTGCCATCTTTTGAAAGGATAAAAATCTAAGTCTGTGAATGTAAAATCGAAGCACGATTCATTTGGCGAACTAAGGGAAATTCTTGATTCTCTAATTTTTCCGGTTATAGCAGTAAATACCGAATTTCAGGTTATGCGTCTGAACCGTGCAGCCCTGGAAAGATCCAGCATCAATCAATTTCAAAAAGCAATTGGAGAACCCTGCTACAGCGTACTTTACAGCAGAAACAGTATCTGCCCTTATTGTCCTATTCAGGAAAATCCAGCTCATCCGGAAGAAAACAGCATTGAGAAAATTATTCAGGAAAAAGTAAAATCCGGTGAAGAAAAAACACTGAGGCTTCTCTTCCATAAAATAGATTCAAAAAATTTTTCTTTCCTTGAAACCATTGAGGACATCACATCTCAGAGGGAACTCCAGGAAGAAGCTGTTCGATTTGAAAGACTGGCGGCAATTGGAACCATGGTTTCCGGCATTGCACATGAACTGAACAACCCGCTGACTGGAATGGGACTGACGCTGCAAAATCTGAAAGCCAATATTTCGACAATGTCGCAGGATGAAATCAACAAACGGATGAATCTTTTGAATAAAGATCTGGATCGAGCTTCCCGTGTGGTTGATGATATTCTCACTTTCAGCAGACCCGGCGAACTGAAACTTTCACCTGGAGATGTTGTGCAGGTGATCAAAAGGGCCATTGCGAATATTCAAAGGTTGTATCCTGTTTTATCACGAAGGGTAAACTGGGAACTTACAGGTGAAGCCGAAATCATCACAGATATCAATTCCGAAAAACTGGAACGTGTCTTTATCAATTTATTTAAAAATGCACTTCATGCCTTTGACTATAACGAAGGAACCATTATGGTTGATATAAAAAAAACAGAGAAATGGACTCATATTATTATTGAAGACAATGCCGGAGGGATTCCAGGAAATTTACTGAATAAAATCTTTCATCCTTTTTTTACCAATTCACAGAACAAAAAAGGAACGGGACTTGGGCTTACACTCTGCCACAGCATCATAACAGAACACAAAGGGAAGATTCGGGCCCGCTCATTGGAAAATCATACTAAATTTTACCTGTCCTTGCCTTTGATGTCAGCCGGAACAGAAAATGGATAAAATGAAAAATGTTCTTATTGCCGATGATATTGAATCAATCCGGTTTGCATTAAAAGAATATCTGAAAAGCTCTTTCCAAATATTTGAGGCGGAATCAGGACTTGAGGCTGTAGAAATTCTAAAAAATCATACGATTCATTTTATTGTATCGGATATACGAATGCCCGGGATGGGGGGGCTGGATCTCATCCGGCATGTGAGGGAAAATTATCCTGAAATTCAATATGCTCTCATGACAGCCTATAATGTAAATGATTATATCGAATATGCGCGAAAGGATAATATCTGGAACATCATTCCAAAATCCAGCAGCCTGGATCTTGCATTCATCAAGATCATGATTGAAAAAAATCTTTCAAAAGATATCTTCGGAGTTGAAAAGTACTTCCCGGGCATAAAAATCCAAAATCTGGACTACAAAAAGGTTATGGCGCCGGATTTTGATATAGAAAAGAATCTCTGCAGCAGACTGGAAGTTTCCGATCCGGAAGGATGCGATAAAGCATGTGAAGCAATC
>JAOUOA010000180.1 GCA_029880625.1 Spirochaetia bacterium | reverse complement strand
ATTCCTGCATTTTCTCTAGATCTGCAGACGACTGGCGGGGTTGTTCAATATCTGGATGAAGCATTCGGAGTTATGTTTGTTACTGCATTAAAAATAGGGATCCCAATTATCGGAATTGTCTTTATTTCCTCTGTCGCTCTGGGGCTTCTCGGCAGGGCGGCTCCGCAGATGAACTTAATGAATATGGGTATCCAGATTAATATTATTGTAGGCCTTCTTGTTATACTTACAGTTACGCCCGTTTTGATTCCTCTTATGCGCGATGCTTTTGTGATTATTTTTTACAAACTGGGCGATATGTACAGACACTGGCCGGAGGTGTCCCATGCCCTCTGACAGCTACATCCGGCATTTTTTAAAAAGATTTTCGCGATGTACTTGCGAAGGTCCTCGTGCGGTCCATCAGAGACGATCCGGAAGATTCGAACCTGCAGAATGTGAAGATGTGGATTCGAGGCATGTAGATCCGCACGCATTGACCACAGAAGAAATCTTAAGTGATAAATTTAAAAAACAATTTGACGGTTATGATCTGCAGAGATTTGCCGCTGAAGACGAAGGCAGAACTGAAGATCCGACGGATCGCCGAAAGCGTGAAGAGCGGGATAAGGGAAATGTCGCTCGTTCTCAAGATATCCCCGCTGCAGGAGTTCTTCTGGGCAGCGTTGTTGTGCTTTTTTTTACAGGAACTTATATTCTGAGCCAGATTCATACGCTTTTCAATAAATATCTGGGGATGGATTACCGTACCCTCCAGAATCTTACAGACGAAGATGTCCGCCGACTCATGCTGGATCTTTTTTTTGAATCGGGAAAAATTGCAGGTCCGATTATGATTGTGGCTGTAGTTATGGCTGTAGCTTCCAACATTCTGCAGGTCGGGCTTTTGTTTACTCTCCAGCCGCTTCAGGTGAAATGGGAAAGGATTGTTCCGGATTTCAAACGGATTCTTCCCAACCGAAGAACAGCCTTCAGTCTTGGAAAGATTATTTTGCAGACAATTTTTATCGGCGGAATCGCCTATCTTGTCATTGTGGATGATTTTTTTCCCATGCTGAAAACTTCTCAAATGGATTTAAACCAGGCGATCAGTCTTTTTGCAGTTGTTGCTTTTAAATTAATGGTCATTGCTTCTCTGGTGCTTGTTGTTCTTTCGATTCCTGATTATTTTTATCAGAGATTTGAATATATTGAAAATTTAAAGATTACCATGTCTGAATTAAAAAGAGAACGGCGGGATGAAGAAGGCGATCCCATGATCCGTCAGAGGCAGCGGGACAGAGCCTATGAACTTCGTCAGCAGCGAAACATGCTGCAGGAAGTGCCCCGTGCAGATGTTGTGATCACCAATCCCACCCATTTTGCTGTGGCGCTGGAATACGATTCTATAAAGGCAAGCGCTCCGATCGTGATTGCAAAAGGAGCAGATCATCTTGCTTTTCTCATCCGAAATATTGCGAAGGAAAACAACATTCCTGTTGAGGAAAATCCTCACCTGGCAAGGATGCTTTACAAGGATGTTGACATCGGCCAGGAAATTCCCGAATCTCTTTATCGAGTTGTCAGTATAATATTTGCGAAACTTAACCGCTTCAGGTCAGGAAGTCTATGAACGAGATACTGGAAAACCTAAAAAAGAATCTCAATAACAGTGATATCATCCTGGGTGTGGGAGTGATTTTTATTCTAGCACTCATTGTGATTCCTCTTCCCGGAGTGATTCTTGATGGATTGATCACACTGAGTCTTCTTGCTGGAATGCTGGGAAGTAAAAGTCCGGCTGACTTTACGGTTTTCCCGACTCTTCTTCTTATCACAACGGTTTACCGGCTTGCTGTAAATATTTCGACAACCAGAATGATTTTGACAAAAGGCGAAAGCTCTGATTCTGCTATGATTGACGCCTTTGGTTCGTTTGTGATAGGGGGGGGGAACGCAGGCGCTTATCTGATCGGGATTATTCTTTTTATCATTCTTACCCTGGTGCAAATTCTTGTAATTACAAAAGGCGCGACCCGTGTTTCTGAAGTTGCTGCAAGATTCGCACTGGACAGTCTTCCCGGAAAGCAGCTGGCGATTGACTCGGATCTTGCTGCTGGCTACATTGACGACAGAGAGGCAAGAAGAAGAAGAGAGTCTTTACAGAAAGAGATGGCTTTTTACGGAGCCATGGACGGAGCTTCGAAGTTTGTACAGGGCGATGTTCGGCTCGGTCTTGTTATTACTGTCATCAATATTATTGGAGGACTGATTGTCGGAATGAGCATTCGTGGGGAGCCTTTTTCCGAAGCGCTTGAAATTTATACCCGCTTTACAATCGGTGACGGCCTTGTTTCTCAGATCCCGGCTCTTTTAATTTCCAGCGCCACGGGTATCATTGTGTCACGTTCCGTCAGCGAAGATGCTTTGACTTTGGAAATTAAAGATCAGCTTTTTGCCAATCCGCAGATCCTGTACGTTGTTGGCGGAGTTCTGATTCTTTCCGGTTTTATTCCAGGATTTCCTACTGTGGCCCTTTTCCTGATTGGAGGATTCTTTGTCTATCTTGCGACCCGGATCGATAAAGAAAAAAGAACGGCCCTGTCTTCAAAAGCAGAAGGCGAAGGAGGCGAAGGGGACGATAAAAAGCCGGAATCCTATCTGCAGCATCTTCATACGGAACCTCTTGAGGTTGAAATCGGCTACAATCTGATTCCTCTTGTTGATCCGAAATCTGGCGGTACGCTTCTTGACCAGATCAGCCGGTTGCGAAGGCGTTTTGCAATGGAAAGCGGCCTGATTGTCCCTCCTGTCCGGATTCGTGATAATATGAACCTTTCACCCGGAGAATATATCATCCGGCTTCATGGAAGCATCATAGCAGGAGCAAATCTGGAGCCTGAAAAGCTAATGGCCATTGATACAGGAAGGACCAGCGCCCCGATTGAAGGCGCAACGCAGTTTCAGGAGCCGACATATAATTTAAATGCTTACTGGATTGATCCAGAGCAGAAAGGCGATGCAGAAGCATCCGGATACGATGTTGTTGATACTTCCACAGTAATTGCAACACATCTTTCGAGCGTGATCCAGCAGAACAGCCAGGAGATCATGGGCCGTCAGGAAATTAAAAGCATTATTGATTCTCTCCGCGAAGACAATTCTGTTATTGTTGATGAGGTGCTGATAGACAAGAAAATCACAATCGGACAAATTCAGGCCGTTCTTCAGAATTTACTGAAAGAAGGAGTTTCAATCCGGAATATGGTTAGGGTTCTTGAAGGGATTTCGAATCATGCCGAAAAAACTCACGGCGATCCATATTTGCTGACAGAGGCTGTTCGACAGCATCTGGGGCGCCAGATTGCTGCAGATTTTATGGATGAAAATAAAAAAATCAAGTGTATCGTTATAGAACCCAATATTGAAAGACGGCTTCGTGAAGGAATTCACAGAGATCCCGAGGAAGGATTTGTTATGGCGCTTCGCCCTGAATTCCAAACAGCAGTCCGGGATGCTCTTTCTGATACATTTCAAAAGGCTCTTTCCGAAGGCCACAGTCATCCGGTATTTTTATGTTCCCGTCCGATCCGCGCAGGCGTATTTTATATCCTGGAGCGGCTGTTTCCGAATAAAAATTTTGCAGTTCTTGCTCATGATGAAGTTCCTTCAGATGCAGGAGTTGACGTCATTGGCGAGGTAACTCTTGAGAAAAAAGAATCTGAAGAAGTAGCTGTCAGCTGATTCGTGCGCTGCACAATAAAATAAAATTAGAACGCCTGTATATTAGCTTATTTCTGTATCTCCATTTTCTTCTTGCCACATGGCCGGTCCGGTTTTTTTTGGAAAGCTGGAGAGGTTCATTTGAGTATAACAGGTAAAGTTGCTATTGTTTTTCCAGGCCAGGGTTCGCAGAAGCAGGGCATGGCTCAGGATTTTTACGATCAAAGTGACATCGCAAAAAAAACTTTTGAAGAGGCTTCCTCTGCTATTGGAGAAGATCTGACTCATATTTGTTTTGAAGAAGATCCGCGTCTTGATCTAACTGAATTTACACAGCCTGCTATCCTTACTGCAGAAATTGCAATGTACAGATATCTTCAAAATCAGTATTCATTTAATCCATCTTTTTTTGCAGGGCACAGTCTGGGGGAGTACACAGCGCTTGTTGCTGCTGGTGTCATTCCATTTGAAGATGCTGTAAAAATTGTTCGCAAAAGAGGAGCCCTGATGCAGGCCGCTGTGCCTCCTGATGTAGGCGCCATGGCTGCTGTCATTCTACCCGATATCGAGTCAACCAATGTTAAGAACATTGTTGATAAAAACGGCGCAGAACTTGCGAATTTAAATTCACTGGAACAATATGTTATCAGCGGAAAAAAAGAATCCGTCCAGAAAGCCGCCGCAGAACTTGAAAAGGAACATGAGTCATCCGGCATTAATATTGTTTTTCTGACAGTCAGCGCTCCTTTTCATTCCAGCCTGATGAAAGAGATTGAACCGGAATTTAAAGAATTTTTAATGAGCTTTGTCGGATTTAATATGGACAGAGTCTCAAGCGTTCTTTCAAATTTCACAGCAGATTTTCATACTGCTGAAAAACTGATCGATAATCTTGTCAGTCAGATCAGCGGATCGGTTCAATGGATTGAAAACATGCGTCTGCTTGGAAAAAACGCAGAAACGGTGATCGAGCTGGGACCGAACCGGCCTCTTGGAAAGTTTTTCCGCACTGTAGGAGTTGATGTTTCGTCAATATTGAATCTTCGTTCTGCAAAAAAGGCTTTTGAATGATCAATCTGATAAAGTGAATATTAATTAAATTGGACATTTTCATTAAATAAAATTTATGTCTTGAACATAAGGGGGAATTTCTTGGACTTTAAAAATAAAAATTACTGGGCTTTAATCCTTGGCGGGTCAAGCGGATTCGGGCTTGCAACCGCAAAAAAACTTTCTTCCATGGGGATGAATATCTGTGTCGCTCACCGGGACAGAAAAGGATCCATGGCGAAAATTGAAGAAGAATTTAACGACATTAAAAAAACCGGCGTTCAGTTTCTTCCAGTTAACACCAATGCGCTTACTCCGGAAGGCAGAGCAGAGGTTCTGGAGGAATTGAAAAAGGCAATGGGTCCTCAGGGCCGTGTGCGACTGGTCCTTCATTCGATTGCATTTGGAAATCTTAAGCTGATTGCGCCTTTAAAAGAAAAAGACGGTGTTGTTAAAGCAAGAGAATCGCTGGCTTCAAAGCTAGGTGTTTCAAAAGAAGATCTTACTAAAGCAGTTAATGAGCTTTTTGAAGAAGGAGTCCCCGAACTGTTTTCAGTTGCGGATTACCCCCCCTACCAGAGCGATATGCTTGCAGAAGATGAAGATGTTGCCAATACGGTTTATTCCATGGGAACAAATCTCTTGACCTGGGTGCAGGATGTCTTCAGCAGAAAACTTTTTGCAGATGATGCAAGAGTGATCGGTCTTACCAGCGAAGGAAATACAATTGCCTGGAGAGGATATGCCGCTGTAAGCGCTGCAAAAGTAGCAATGGAAGCCGTTTCAAGAAGCATTGCCGTCGAGTTTGCTCCCCACGGCATCCGATCCAATATCATTCAGGCAGGCGTTACCGATACGCCCGCACTCCGTCTGATCCCTGGAAGTTCTCATATGCGGGCGACAACAGTCCTCCGGAATCCTATGAAAAGACTTACGGAAACTTCAGATGTGGCTGATTTTATAGCTTTGATGTGTACGGACGAAGCTGGATGGGTAAACGGAGATATTATCCGCGTTGACGGCGGCGAGCATATCTCAGGATGATTTCATGAAATACGAAGAATTTAAAACAAAAACCTCTTTTAATAAAGAAGAACTGCTGGCATTTTCTCACGGGCATCTTGTTGAAGATGCGCCATCTGAATTTGCAAGACTTCCGTCTCCGCCTCTCCTTATGATGGACAGGGTTACAGAGGTTGTTCGGGGAAGAAAAGGAAGAATTGTCGCGGAAAAAGACATCAGTATTGATGAATGGTTTTTTCAGTGTCACTTTCTGGGAGATCCTGTGCAGCCGGGAGTCCTTGGTGTAGATGCGGTCTGGCAGCTCATTGGATTTTATTGCGCTTTGAACGGAGCGCCGGGATCGGGAAGGGCTATCAGTTGCGGCGATATTGAATTTCACGGTCAGATCCGACCTCACAATAAGCTGGTCCGATATGAAATCAATATCAGACGATACAGTGCCATGCCGGAACAGGGGGCGGCGCTTGCCCTGGGGAATGCGAAAGTTTTTGTAGATGACGAGCATGTATATACAATGAACGAT
>JAOUOA010000179.1 GCA_029880625.1 Spirochaetia bacterium | reverse complement strand
AAATTAAAAATAAAGTTTTTCTGAGGTCTGCAAATGCAGATTTTTCTTTTTCCGTTTCTTATCCTGGAATTAAACCGGGAGAGACTTCAAAAGGCGATGAGCTGCTCAGAAAAAAGCAGCAGGTTTTAATAACTCCGAAGAATCTCCTTCCCCGAAATTCTTCAGTGCAGCTGATTGTATCGAAGGGCCTTCGCCCTCTGGGCGGAAACCAGGGTACAGCACAGAATCATGTGCTTACTTACCGGACACTGGGTCCTCTGAGTGCAAGTCTTAACGGGAAAGCCAAATTTTACAGTTATCTGTATTCATTCAGAATTGATTTTAACAATCCTGTACAGGTAAAAAAAGCTCTTGAAGCAATAACATTTGATCCGCCGGCGAAACTCTCAGGGAAATATAATTACGATAAAACAAGATCTATTTATCTTTCCAGCTGGCAGCTCAAGCCTTCCACAAACTATACAGTCCGCATTTCCCCGATCTGAAAGATGCCTATGGAAATTCGCTTCAGGGACAGAATGTATTTTATGTATCCATTCCCAGAAGGCAGAAACGATTCAGAGCAGACACAGGATTTAAATATATTGAAAGTGAAATGAATCAGAAGATTCCCGTATTTTCCGTGGGCATGGAAAATCTGGAAACGGCAATTGCCGATTTTGGTGAGAGCAGCATTGAATACTTAATCTCCAAATTTTCCTTTTACAGAAATAAAAAACCGTTTCAAGGAGAAAAAAGTTCTGTTTGGACTATCAATCAGGGCGAAAATTCGATTGATAAATTGGGTTATGATCTTTCGCCCCGCCTGCAAAACGGCAAAGGCTGGCTTTATGTGAGGTTTAATGGATCGGTGGAAGACTGGAAAGGCCGTCTGGTTGATCAATCCTATGCACAGATTATTCAGTCGACGGATATGGGGTTTCTTGTTAAAGAATCTTTTGATTACGCTGATGTCTGGATGCACAGCCTTTCCAGCGGAAAGCCGATAAGCGGCGCTGAAATCCTTTCTTATGATATTGAATCCACTGCAGGCAAATGCAGAACGGATGTTTCCGGCTACTGCAGACTGAAGAAAAGTACGAAAGGAACAAACTGGAACAATCAAATTTATTATGTAGCAAAAAAAGGCGATGATAAAGCCTTTCTTACTAACCGGAATCAAAAGCTTTATATGGGCTCCATCAGCCCAAACTTTTCCAATAATGCTTCCCTTCCGTCTTTATCCGGACAAATTATTTTCGACAGAAAACTTTATCGTCCTGGAGAAAATGTTTCCATCAAGGCATTTGCATCTGTTCGCAAAAACGGCCGGCTCAAAACAGGTCCGGAGTCTCTCGGAAAAATTAAAATCTTAATCCGAAATTCAAGAGGAGAAGAGATATCTTCTCAAAGCAAACGTCCTTCCGCACAGGGCGGTATCGATACTGAAATTTCGATTCCGGAAGATTCTCCTACAGGTCACTATTCAGTTGTAATTTCTTCAGAAGATCTTGAAGATTACAGAAAAAAAACAAAGCAGTATATCCAGAATTCCATTCATGAAACATTTCAGGTGGAAGAATTTCGTCCTGTTAAATTTTCCGTAAATGCGCATGGAATGAAGGACAGTCACACCGGGAAAAAACTGCCGGTAACCATCGAAGGAAAATATTTATTCGGCGCACCCATGATGGATGCTCCCTATCGCTATACGGTCAATCGAAAACCGGAAAATCTATATCTTTCAAATTTTTCCGATTATATATTCGGCGATCAGGATTATGGAGATGTCTGGGAGCCCGTAACCTGGAGTTATTACAGCGGAGGAAACGGTAAACTGAACAAGGCTGGAAAAGCATCGATCAGCATACCCCTGGATGATTTTAAACCCCAGGGCTTCAAGAAAGATCAGCTTTCAAGGATGTACAAAATTGAACTGGAATCCAGAGTTACCGATGTGGATGATAAAACTGTAACCAACAGAAAATCAATCACAGTTTATCCTGGAAACATCATACCGGGGATCAGCGTCAAAGACCGCTACCAGAGCAAAGATAAGCTGTTTCAATTTAAGATGATTTCAATTTCACCAAAAACCAGGCTTCCCGTTGCGGCCGGCGCGCAGATCATCATACACCAGAAAATCTGGAAAACAGTTCACGTAAAGGGCGCTTCAAATACTGTTCAGAGAAAAAATACTCTGATCCGCAAAGAAGTTTTAAGAAAAAATATACGGATATCAAAAGAAGGCGCGCCTTTTCAGTTTAAAACTCCGGAAGCCGGGAATTATACCATTACGGTTCGTGAGAACGGGGGGAAATCTTATTCGCGTACCAATTTCTATTCCTACGGCGGCGGTTATATAGGATGGGATTTCCCCGACGACGATTCGCTGACTCTTATGCCCGATAAGACGGAATACATGCCCGGTGATACTGCGAAGATATTGATCCAATCGCCCTATAAAAAAAGCACGGCTATTGTTACAGTGGAGCGTGAAGGCGTTCTATCACAGAAAAGCTATGAAATTATCGGAAACGGCAATCCTGTCGAAATTCCCATACGGGCGGAATATGTTCCCAATGTTTATGTGGGAGTTGTTCTGATTCGGCCCAGAACCGGAGGAAAAACTATTTCTAGAAGCGACAGAGATGACCTCGGCCGTCCTCAGCTGAAAGCAGGCGTGGTTCGCCTGAATGTAAATACGTCATCAAAGATACTGCCTCTAAAAATTAAAACGGACAGAAAAACATATATGCCCGGCGAAGAAGTTGCGGTTACTATTAAAACTCTACCAGGAGCGGAAATTGCTCTCAGTATTGCGGATCGGGCGGTTCTTGATCTTATCTCATATTCCTACAGCGATCCGATTGGCAAGTTTTACAATAACTGGCCGCATGGCGTTCAGATACTGGAAAACCGCCGTTCCCTGATCAAGCAGATGTCTTATTCCAATAAGGGAAATTCTCCCGGTGGGAAGGGCTGGGCTGCGGAGAAAGAAAAGGGCGGAGGCTTTGAAGACGACAGCGAGGACGGAATCAGAAAAGATTTTCGTTTTACTGCATACTGGAATCCAAAGATCACAGCTGATGCGCAGGGGAAAGCTCATTTCCGATTTCGCCTGCCTCATAATCTGACCACATTTCGGGTGCAGGCTCTCGGAGCGAAGGATGGGAAATACGGCCGCACAGTTCAGGAATTTCAGGTGAAGCAGCCTGTGTTGATCCAGACGGTTACACCGCGATTTATCCGTCCCGGCGACATTATTCAGCTTGGAGCTGTGGTTGTAAATCAGACAGAAAAAAAGACTGTTTTTGAAGTAAGGCTTTCCTCTGAAATGCTTGCAGTAAGCGGCGCATTAAATTTGAAAAAAGTTTCTGTTGAGCCGGGCCGGTCAAAAGAGGTCGCTTTTAATGTCAAAGTAAATGAAAAAAAATATGCAGAGATATACCGAAAGCATAAAGAAAATCTTTTGCGAAATCAGAATCTTACAGAATACAATGAAAAGCTGACGAAAAATATAAAAGCAAAAGGAATTTTCAGCGTAAAACCGGTATCCACAGAACATTTTACCGGCGCAGGTAAAATGTATCTTTCTTCACTGAAAGATAAAGTCAAATTTGAGTTTCCTGTATTTGAGCAGCCAGTTTATGAAGCTTTTACAATATCGGGCCATACAGATTCAAAAGCTGAAGAAATGCTGAAAATTCCCGATAATAAGTTAATTTCGCCTTACTCGGGAAGTCTCGAGCTGCTTGTGTCATCGACCGCTCTTACAGGACTGGATCAGGGGTTTCGCTTTTATCAGTCGAATCCTTATTTCTGTCTGGAGCAGAAGGGTTCTGCATTTCTTCTGACCATGACGGCAGGGGAGCTGTTAAAATCATTTAATTTGAAACCGCCGGAAGGAAAATCCTATGATTTTTTCACAATTGAAAATGTGTTTTTATCAAGTCTTGGCGAACATCAGAATTCAGACGGAGGATTTTCTCTCTGGAAAGAATCGACGTACAGGGTCAGCAATCCTTACCTTACCGCATATGTGGTTTTTATTCTTCAGACAATTCGCGAAGCAAATGAAAAATACGGAAAGAATTATAATTTCCCCGATAATAATTATTCACGGGCTGTGCGTTATCTGAAAAATTATATAAAAAGACCCTCGAGAGATTCAAAAAAATATTCCCTTGAAACTCTTGTTTATATACATTATCTTCTTGCGCGTGAGAAGGATTATGATATTGCAAGAGAAAAACTTCTCGCAGACCACATGGATGAACTTTCTTTGCGGGGGCAGGTCTATCTGGCTCTGTCAACATCCATGAGAAAAGATATCAGCAATTATAAGAAAAATATAATCACAAAAAAAGTTATGATTTCTCTGAAAAATCGAATGGTCTTTAATACGCAGAAAATTCATTTCAATGAGCCGGTTTATGAATCTTACATGCGCACTTTTTATTCAGAAGGCGTAACTGTTTCTGCAGTGCTGCGTTTTCTGATGAAGCTGGATCGGGCGAATCCTTTGATTCCACAGATTGTAAAAGGTGTTGTTTCTCAAAATAATAATCGCTACTGGTATGACTCTCACAGTACTGGAAACCTGGCCTATGCATTATGGATATATCGTAATCATTATGAAAATACTAAAGGTTCATTTAATGCATCTGTTTCCCTGGATCAAAAAAATCTTTTACTAAAAAAACTGACGTCAGAGAGTCTGCCGCAGGTTTCTCATTCTTCATCCATGAATGACATTTTTTCAATGGGCAGGGCCAATACAAACAAACCTTTGCGATTTTCTGTTCAGAAAGGTAAAGGAAGGCTTTATTATACAGGAATGTTAAAATACACTCTGAAAAATCCTTCCGCCAAACCTAAAGACGAAGGCATAGAAGTAGAGAGAGAAATATTTTCCACAGAGGGAAACGGTATTGAAAAAAATCAAACAGCAAAATCTTTTAAAAGAGGAGGGATTTATCTGGTCAGACTGCGTGTGGTCAATCCCAAGCCCGTATATAATTTTGTAATGAACGAATACCTTCCCTCAAATATGGAAATTGTGAATACGGAATTTAAAACGGAAAGCAGTTCGCTTGACCGGTTTTTACAGAAAAAAAATAAGGGAAGCGGTTACTGGTGGGAATATTACGATACCATTCATGAATATAGAGACGACCGCTACATTGTAAAAACTGATTATCTTTCTCCGGGAATCCATGAATATTATTATATATCGCGAGGACTTGTCAAAGGAGTATCTTTTCAGCCGCCTGCCCAGGCTTTTGGAATGTATGAACCGGAGATCTTTGGACGAACCTCTTCAGGAAATCATAGCGTTCGCTGATGAATCGTTTTGCTGTGTTTGGAAAGATAGGAAGCCGTTATTATCCGCTCCTGAATGAATATCTAAATTATCTCAATTCTTTTTTTAAATCAGAATTTGTCAGACGGTTTCTTATGTATTCTTCCCCGGCTGCCTTTTTTCTATTTATCATTTTTCTTATTATACCGGTTTCTGAAACGCGCCTTAAAGGAAATTCTGCGCTGGTTCTTATTTCACTGGAAGGAAGTCCGCTCCGGTTTTTCAGAGAAAAAGACAGCGGCGCCTATTCTGACTGGGATGAACTGCATATGTATCCGGAATCTCTTCAGAAAACGGTCATTCGTGCTGAAGATAAACGTTTTTATTATCATCCCGGTATTGACCCGGCTGCTATGCTTCGATCACTGTATCTGAATTTGATTCATTTTCGTATTGTATCGGGAGCATCCACAATCACCCAGCAGCTTGTGCGGATTGCTTATGCGGATCAAATTCCAAAAAACGCTTTTTTACGAAAAATATTTGAAATTATTTATTCTTTTCGTCTGGAGATTCATTTTACAAAAAATGAAATTCTTGAAGCATATTTAAACCGCATGCCTCTGAAATTTAACAGGATGGGATTCGGCGCAGCTTCCAGATTTATTTTTCAAAAATCGCCGGAATTTTTAACAGAAGAAGAGTCTGCAGCTCTGACAGTACTTCTTCGACAGAGCAGCGTCGCTAAAAAAGTTTTTTTAGCAAGATTTAATCGTCTTTATGCGAAACTTTACGACCATCCGCCGGATGACGAAATTCTCAATCAGATTCTCCTCGACGTTTTCAGAGAAGAGAATCAGGAGTTCGCGAATTCTCCGCAATTTATGAATTCCAGCGCCCCTCATTTTTCACAGTGGATTTCGTCCCGTTACAATCTGGAAGGAAGCATTCAGACCCATATTTCGACCGGTCTTATGAATCAAATTTCCTCCATTCTCCAGTCGGAGCTGGAAACACTGCAGT
>JAOUOA010000178.1 GCA_029880625.1 Spirochaetia bacterium | reverse complement strand
TTCGGACCGAATCATCATACCGCTGGAACCGGGACTCCTGCCGGTGATAGGCATCTTTTTGTCCTGAATGGCTGTCAGAAGGCTTTGCTGACTGTCCCGGGAAAGCATGGAAATTTCATCGATATAAAGTACTCCGCCGTCTGCATGATGAATGGCCCCCGCTTCCAGCAGCTGATGAGGAGGAGTTTCCATCCCCCCGGACTGGTATGGATCGTGACGCACATCTCCAAGTAAAGCTCCTTCGCCTGACCCGGTGGCGTCAATAAAAGGCGTCTTTCCTGAAGGTTCCCTGTTAACGAGGATTTTCGGAATCCCCATCTCAGAATTTCTGTGCAGGCGAATCCGTAGCTTCCATAAGAAATACACACCAATCGATGCGGCGAAAATCCATACAAAATTCTGATCGCGAAATGAAAAATATCCGGAAATAAAAGCCAGGGCCGCCATTGCAGAGTAAATCAAAAAAGACTCAGCAAAAAGTTCTTTTCGTCCGGCTTTTAATTCCAGTTGTATTTGCTTTACGGCTGATCCGGCTCCTGCGATGCTGATTTCTGGAAGATTTTTATTTTCAGAATTTTCATATGCAATTACATCATTAAGAAAATTTGTTTTCATCATATCTGCAGCTGCGCGCCCGAGCATGCTTTTCCCAGTTCCTGGTTCGCCTGCAATCAGAAGAAACCGTCTCTGCATTGAAGCAAGTTTTACAATATCTACCGCATGGTCCTGACCGATGATCCGGTCAATAGAGCGATCAGAAAGAATGAGATCTGCCGTGTTCTGGATTTGATCAAGAAGTTTATATTCGCCTGGAAGTTTCATTTTGCATCAACCTCAGAAATCTATTTCAATGACAGGGGATCATCATCAGCCCATGCCTAAGATTATGAAAAAAATCATGAACCGGAGCATAGGTAGAAAAAAGAACTGCATAAAGAACAAATCCCACTATAACAAGAAAAATGAAAGATTTCAGATAGACGGATAAATTGAGCCGCCTGGTGATTTTAAGATGAGACTTTGCATATTTATATGGATTCTGTTTCATTTTATTGTGCTCCGACTTTTTTGAACTTTACTTTTCGATAGTTCAATTCTTTCAATCATACTTTTTAAGAAACGAGGATTCGATCCAAAATGAAGATGAACATAAGATGCATATGTATTATTTAATAGAAAGCCTTCTTCTCTGAAATTATTTTCGCTTCTTTTTTTAATCCGGCAGACCGGTTCATACTGACTTCTTGCTGATGTTTCATCGATAATTTCAGAATAATGGTATTCATGACCGCGCAGACTGAAGGTCTCAAGGTTTCCGTACTGCCGGGTTTCAACATCCATATAACCAAGAGCTTTTCTTCGCGGCAGCATTCTCACTGAAAATGAAAAGATCCCTGTCATTTCATCTTTTTGTTCCTGAAGATTTTGAATCGACCGGGAAAGGTACATTAAACCGCCGCATTCGGCGTAAATAAAGCTCCCGTTTTTATGAAATTCAAAAACACTTTCCCGCATACTGCAATTTTCTGAAAGTTTTTCAGAAAATTGCTCCGGATAGCCGCCGCCGAAATATATTGCATCCAGACCTTCAGGAATTATTTCGTCGTTCAGTGGAGAAAAAAATATAATCCTTACCCCCAGGGCCTTCAGCATTTTCAGATTGTCGGGATAATAAAATGAAAAAGCTTCGTCATAGGCGATTCCCATTTGAATTTTATTTTGATCGTCATGCAGAATACTTTTGTTAAGGTATTCCTCTAAATATCTTCCGTCAGGAACAGAATTTCCATGTGTATGTCGAATTTTCTGAGTTTCATTTAGATCCTTTTGATTTAGAATATCGGGAAGAGAAGAAATGGAATTAAAGTTTACTTTATTCCTGATAGATTGCGAAAGAAGATCAATGATATTCAGTGCATCACGGCTTTGTGAAGATGAAACCAGGCCAAGGTGCCTTGAGGGAAGATCTCCTAATTCACCTGATGAAAACCAGGCGGAAATTCCGGGCAATCCATTCGATACAAGCGCCTGATGGATGATATCCCTGTGTCGTTCTGAAGAGCAATAGTTCGCAATAATTCCCTCAAGATTCAAGCGCGGGTCATAATCACGGATTCCTTTCGCGATTGCCGCTGCAGTTCCGGCCGTCCCTTTTACATTCAGGATCAGATAAAGCGGAAGATCCAGAAGAATGGCCGCCTCTGCAGTGCTTCCTTTTATGTTTTCCGGATCGGCCCCGTCAAAAATTCCCATGACGCCTTCAACAACAGAAAAATCAGCATCCCTGGTTTCTTCATCGTATAAACTGCGAATATATTCGCTCTGGCACATCCATGAATCCAAATTCAGACATTGTCGATTTGACGCTGCGGAAAGCCACGTAGGGTCAAGATAATCAGGACCGACCTTGAATGTCTGTACTTTCAGACCGCACCGGCTAAGATGTGCTGCAATTCCTGCTGCAATGGAAGTTTTTCCGCTGCCGCTGCCCGTTCCTGCAATTACAATTCCCGGAGTTCTTTCTATCATTTTTCAATTCCTGGCTGGGCTGGAATTCCCTCATCATATGCATGTTTAACTTTCGTCATTTCCGTAACCGTATCCGCCGCATCTATTAAGCTCTGAGGGGCAAATCTTCCGGTAAAAACAATTGAGGAATGATCTTTCATGCAATTTAAAAGATCAATTACCTCAGTTTCTTGAATTAAACTTTTATGAACAGCCCAGCAGATTTCATCCAGAACGACAAGATCATACCTGCAGGAATTCAGAATTTCCCGGGCAAGCCTCAGTCCCTCGCCTGCTGCATGCAGATGTCGCTGGAATGCATCGGAATCCGGATCGGGAAGAAAACCCAGCCCTGTAATGTGCTGATCAATACCGGATATGCCGGCAAGAGCCTTCACCTCTCCCGTATCTTTTCTTGATTTTACAAAATGAATGATGCAGACTTTCTGTCCATGCCCCGAAGCGCGGAGCGACATGCCAAGCGCGGCGGTGGTTTTTCCTTTTCCTTCTCCAGTAAAAATCAATACTCTTTTATTTATGTCTTCGCTCACGCTGATAAACCCATTATTTTATAAATTTGATCCATATCAAGACTGCTTCGGACGGCATCTGCAAGCCGGTCAAATTCTTCATCCAGAGAAAATACAGGACTGTTTTTTTCTTCAGTGAGTCCTTTCTTTCGCCGCATCCGATTTAAAAACCATGTTCGGAAATCAGGAGAATCGAAGATTCCATGCAGATAAACTCCCCATACGGAGGATTCAGACGATGAAAACCCAATTGCCTCCCCGTTTGAAAAAAGGACTTCGCGCACTCTGCCCGGCTCAGAACTTACCGTCCTGCCATGATGCACTTCATATCCGGAGACTGTACAGCCGGATAGTTTATGAAGGCTGCTGGTTCGTCTTAGAATTTTTTCTCCGCCGTGTACGGTTTCAATGGCGATTAAACCGAGTCCTTCCGCAGTTTTCTGAGATGATTCAATGCCATGCGGGTCTTTGAGTTTTTGTCCCAGCATCTGCATTCCCGCACAGATACCTATAATTTCAGCATGACCGTTTTTAGAAAGTTCCCTTAAAAAATCTGCGAATCCTTTTTCATAAAGAAATTTCAAATCGTGAAAAGTATTTTTTGAACCTGGGAGGATCACAACATCTGCATTTATTAAATCTTCAGGAGTCCGGGCTAGTTTCAAAGCGGTATTTATTTCGTAATAAAATGGATCAAGATCTGTAAAATTGGAGATATAAGGAAGGTCAATCACTCCAATGTTCAGAGTATTTTCTGAAAATTGATTCCCGGTTTGTTTTTGTTCTTTAAATGAAACAGAATCCTCTTCAGGAATTCTTAAATCTTTCAGATAGGGAATGACTCCAATAATATCCTTTCCTGTATGAAGTTTTGTGTAGGAATGGGCTTCATTGAGAAGCGAAGAATCTCCTCTGAATTTATTTACAATAAATCCCTGTACAAGATTTCTTGCCCATTCATCAATCACTTCCATGGTTCCGACAAAAGAAGCATAAACGCCGCCACGGTCGATATCGCCTGCAATCAAAACAGGCGATTCAGCATGTCTTGCCATATTCATATTGACAATATCAAATTTTTTCAAGTTGACTTCGCCCGGACTTCCCGCTCCTTCAAGAATGACAGTGTCAAAATCAGAGGACAGGGAATCATAGCTGTCCTGAATTGTTGCAAACAGCTCTTTTTTGATTTTCTGGTATTCCTTTACCGCCATATTTCCTATGGGTTTTCCGTTGACCAGAACCTGGGAACCCTGGTCAGAACCCGGTTTCAAAAGAACCGGACTCATCCGGATATCCGGTTCAAGACGGCATGCAGCAGCCTGTACTGCCTGCGCCCTGGCAATTTCTTCTCCTTTCAATGTAACAAAAGAATTGAGAGACATATTCTGAGCTTTGAAAGGAGCTGTTTGTATTCCGTCATTCAGGAGAATTCTGCACAGTGCAGATACAATCAGACTTTTTCCAGCATTGGAAGAAGTGCCCTGAATCATAAGCGATGGTGTCTTTTTTTTGGGAAGGGATGTTTGTTTCTTTCCTCGGAAGATTTCTTTTAATGCAAGAAGAAGCTTCTGATTTTCTTCATGGTTTTTTACAGCAATGCGGAAATGGCTTTCGTCGAGTCCCCGGTAGCTCTTACAGTCTCGAATTAAAATTCGGTAATCCTGAATCAGTTTTTTCTGAAGATCCAGAGCTGTAAAACGGCTGTTTTTAATTCTGCAGAGAAGATATGCTGAACTGGATTCGTAAACATAAATCTGATTCAGCGATGAAAGTTCCGAAATCAGATAGCGCCGCTCCTGTTCTGTAAACAATGCGCTTTTGTGAATAAAATCTCTGTTTTTGAGGAAATGAGACCCCGCATGCTGCGCAAGAGAATTGACAGACCATTCAGGAAGCTCTGAAGAAATCCTGCGGCAGAGATCTGCAGAGGCAATCAGGCATCCAAGGCGAAGCCCGGGAATGGAAAATATTTTTGTAAAAGACCGAAGAACAATTACGTTTTTATAATCAGAAAGAGAAAGAAACGACGCCGCTTCAGGAACAAAATCAATAAATGCCTCATCAACTACAAAATAAACTCCGGGAAACTCATCTATCAGGTTCTGGAATTTTTGAAATTCAAGAAGTCTGCCGGAGGGATTGGACGGATGGGCAAGAAAAATCAGATCGCCGGGAAAAAGGATCTCGCGCAGACTCTTAACATCAATCATAAAATCGGAATCCGAAGATATGTCAATAACAGGAATTCCTGAAATTCCAGCCGCACGTTCGTAACCTGAATACGAAGGATGGGGAAGAATAATCCTTTCAGGGCGAAGCGCCCTGGGAAGTGCATGAATCAGTTCGCTCAAACCGTTTCCTGGAAGGATTGTTTCCCGGGGAACTTCCAGAAACTCAGAAAGATTTTGAATCAATTGATGCGAATGAGGATCGGGATAGGAAAGTACCGAAGATATGGATGAAGAAATCACAGCACGAAAATTTTCCGGGGGCCCAAGTGGATTGAGATTTGAGCTGAAGTCAAGAATGCTTTCTTCAGGGATTGAAAAAAGTTCAGAAAAATACCTGAGATTTCCTCCGTGTAAAATGGATGGATTTTCGGTTACAGAACGGTTATGTTCAATAATCCCCGAGTCTTTTTCAGGAAAAGAATGATCTTTCAGTAAATTAGGCATTGTCTGTATAAATCCCCGGATCAAAGAAAGCCTGTTTGCAGGAGATTAAAACAGAATGAAATTTGAAAAAATTTGAATCCATCCAGTCCAGACCTCGAGACAGGGTTTCATTCAGAAGGGAAGATCTGGCTTACGCTTGAGCGTTTACAGTTGCGGGTCAGCGAGGGATTTTCACCCATCTTCATCCCAAAAGAAGTAATTGCATATAAATTAATCTGACCTGGAGCTGTCAATTTCTTTCAATAAGTAGATTAACTGCTTTTCAAGTTTAATGATTATTCTGAGGCCGGTAAATTTTCAAAAGTATAATTTCTTTTCACATAAAGAATCCTGATATGCTTAAATCGAAAATTATAAAAGTTGTCTCTGATGGATCATAAAAATATGTGTCTTTCACGTCATTATGCTGTTCAATCAATATTGGACTGCAAAAGTCATTTACTGTGGAAAAGATGTGTAAAAATGAAATTTATTTCATTCTGGGCGGCTCAAGAAGTGGAAAAAGTTCTTATGCGCTGAATCTTGCTGAGACATTTCGATCTGAAAAGACCTTTATAGCTACCTGCCCTGTTTTCGATCCTGAAATGGAATTACGAATTCAAAAT
>JAOUOA010000177.1 GCA_029880625.1 Spirochaetia bacterium | reverse complement strand
GGTTATCCAGAATCACAGCAGGGCGGTTCTGGATTGAATTAAGATCTGCATCTCTGATGTCCAGAATCAGAAGCGGCTGAATAAGGGCCTTATCGTAAGAAAGAAACTCTTCAGGAATTGTATTTAATTTTTCCGTAAAATGAAGCTCGGTTTTCAGAAAATGCCTGTCAAGAAGAGACTTGAGAACTATCATCCGCTCAGAATGACCGGTTCCAAAATGCATTCCTTCTCCGCAGAGAATTTTAACGTCAGGTATGTATTGCAAAAGTTTTCTGTTTTACATGCAGATTCCCGGTAAAAATTTCCGGATTTTTCTCTGCAAGACGCATAATCTGTGATGTTGTAAAATCTTTTCCCAGAACAGAAAAAAGTTTTCTTACAACCTGAAGATCCTCTGCTGTATCTACAGTAAGCCTGGGCAACGCCTCGCAGGGAAAATCCATTGAAGGATGATCTGCATGAAGAATTCTGAATCTTCCGGGATTTTGTTTTATATGGAGACTGACATGTTCTCTGTATTCAGGATAATCATTGGAAACATCTGCAAAAAGAGCATCTTTTCGGAAGGCTTCTACAGCAATTCCCAGTGGAAGATTATAAAAAGAAAATAAATCCAGACGGTCTTTCGTTTTGAGCATGGAAAGTGTTTCTTCAGCAATACCTGGATCCACACAGGGATTATCGCCTGTTGCACGAATTACAAGATCCGTATTATAATACTCAGCGGCATTTCTGTAACGCTGGCGGACATCTTCCTCAGGACCTGTAAAAACAGAGAATTTCTTTTTTTTACAGAATTGGATTAAGCGTTCATCAGATTCCGGGGCCAGCACAGAGATAACATCATACCCTCTAACTTTGGAAAGCCTTCTATATATATGTTCCAGAATGGATGGAGCGCCCTCAACAGGCAGCCCCTCGAAAATTTTTCCGGGATATCTGCTTGAACCGCTTCTTGCCTGTATGAAAATTCCGACTCTCATAAATCATTTATCGACAAATTTGACGATCGATCAATACCGATGTTTTAAATTTTTATTAATTTTCCTTCAGGGCTGCGGTTTTTTCATTTCAGCCCATAAAGGTGTACCATTCATCGCATTTCATACAGGGCATGGCAGAATTTTCATAATCGGATCGAATGGATTTTTCAAATAATAATGAGTTGTTTTGAAAAGAATTGTAAATGCCGTCCTTTTCAAGTGAATAAGAATGTTTTTCAGCAAACAGATCCTGACGGCAAACAGGTATCTTTCCTTCTGATGTAACATAAACATCCCTTGCAAGATGCCAGCAAAAATCTCTGTGAAGTGGAGTCAGGTCGGATACACGCCTTTCCTGAAGAAGATCTATGTAGCGGTTAAATTTTGAAAGGATAACCTGGATACCTTTCGCTTCAAAATAATTAAAGTAGGCCTCCACCTCATCTCCGACATCCGTCATCTTGATCATTTCAGCATATAGCTGAATTTCCGGGAACTGATGCTTTAGAGAGTCCGCGGAGGTCAGTACTGTTTCAAGGAGGTCTGATCCGTACAGCTGTTTGTATCTTCGTGGATCCAGAGTTGTAAGGCGAAGAATGATATTCAGTTTTTCAGGTCGGGAAATCTTTTTCAAATCTGATAAAAGATCTGCGGTCCAGGATGCTCCGTAGGTTTCCAGATATAAAAGCTTTAACGTATCGAGAGAAATCAGCTGATCTATAACTGAAATAATATCCGGATACATAAGAGGTTCGCCGGTTCCTGATAGAGATACAGTCAAATCATTTTTAAACGGATGCAGTGCAGCTTCAGAAAGAATCTTTTGAAGCTGCTCCCCTGACAGCCTTTTTTTTGTTTCGGGATTCGGCATAAAAACAGGCGAAACAGGACTTTCATCTGTAATGGCAATTTCCAGATAAGAAGGACAGGGACGGATGATTTCAGGCTGTTTTAAGATTAAATTTTCCAATCCCCCATACGATAGATCTGGATCTGCTTCAAGAAATTTTTTTGCAGCATACCCGGACCGTTCTGTTTCACAGGTAAAATCAAGTCTATACTGACGAAGATCGGGAGATTTATAAAATATTTCAAAATCAAATTCATCGATGTTTTTAACAGCAAAAGCGCGGAGATCTTTCCAGGTTTTAATATTTTTTTTCTGCTCTACAGAGAGAGCTTCAATGAATTCAAAAGAAACAATATCTGGAAGAATTCCCGGAGGGATATTTTCAGTGAAAGTAAAATGAGAAAGATAGCGCTGGTGGCGTTTCAAAGCTTCCATAAAAAGAGAACTGTCAAAAAGAGGAAATATTCCAGGAACTAAAAGAATCAAATCCCGTTCTTCACTGCAGCAGCTTCGGGAAGCTGTTTCCAAGCATTCCATGAGACTTCCTTTTAAAGGAGGATCCGCTATGTCAATATGGCTGGAAAAAATCTGTGCATCAGGAAATAATTTAATTACGGATAAATTTTTTTGAATCAAAAATGGATCATATCCGCAGAATGATTCTGAAAAAAATAAAATTCCTTTAACTGAAGGATCCGTCATTTAACCTCAACAATTGCAGTTTCTTTTTTTCGTTTTTCAACCCACTGATCAAAATTCTTTTCTATATTATTCATGTATATATCCTGCTGAATCAGTGATTTTGCTTTTTCAAATGGAAGGGGCCTTTTCCCCTCAAGCCGCACAACAATGTAGCGGTTTCCCTGATCACGGAAAACGGATGAGATTTGCCCGGGACGAAGATTGAATAACTGCGAAGCTAAAATTCTGTCAGTTTCGGCAATCTCATTTATTGCCAGATAGCCCACGAGACCTCCTCTGCCCTTTGCAAAGGAAACGTTTTCTGAATGAGTTCTTGCAACCTTCGGAAAAGACCCCGGATTTCTCATCAGGTCTGCCCTTACCTTGCGAGCAAGATTGGAAACTCTCAGTTCTTCTGCTGATGTTGTATTTTTAGGGCGAAATACAATTTCTCTGTATAGAATTTCAAGTCCGATTTGATGCTTTTTTTTATTATAATGCCTGCGCAGTTCAGAGTCGTCAGGCTGAGGGATCGGGATGGCAATTTGAATCAGCTGGTGACGTTTAATTTGATACCGGAGGTCTTCCATCCAGAGCTGGTAAGGCAGACCGGTTTCTCTGCTTACCAGATTTTGAAATGTAGCTTCGTTAGTAATCCCGGAGCTTTCCATTCTTTTTTTTATTTCATTATTCACCTTTGCATCGCTCACTATAATGGAAGATGCCCGTGATTCGATTTCAACAATTGCACGTATGATCAGTTCATCGATCGGTTTTCGGTTTACGGCGCCGCCGGTGCGGGCTTTCTTTTTCAATAGAAGCCCCATATCGTCTATATCATGTTCAGTAATTGCAATATCGCCGACAATATACCGCACGGAGTTTACCGGTTTCCCTTTTCGAATTTCAGCTTTTTTTTCAGTCTGATTTTTTAAATCTGGCACTTCGCCAGATTCCTCTGTTTGAACAGATTCCTTTGTTTTTTTACGAAAAGGCCAGGAAAAAAGTTCAAAGGATTGAAATATAAAAACAAATAAAAAGAAAACAAGAAAAACCCGCATTCCTTTTGCGCGGACTCCGGCAATAATGCCGCAATTGAAATTTAATAAACGAAATATCCCGGGCAATACTACAGGATTAAAGCGATTAGAGAAATTTTTTAATTCAAATATTTTTTTCATTTTAGTTTTCGCTGTCAGGCCAGCATCCTTCTTTTAGAGCAAGACAAATGTCCTTGAATTCCTCAACGCTTTCGCATGTTAAAAGCTTCATTCTTGCTTCTTTTGCTCCGAAAAAATGTTTCATATATTTTGCAGCATGCTTTCTGAAAAGCTTCAGGCCATTTTGTTCTGGATAAAAAGCAAGCATTTCATCCAGGTGCATGAGAACCAGATCTACAACATCGTCAACATGGGTCCGGCTGCGGTGACTGCCCCTAAAAACCCACGGATTCCCTATAGCAGCCCTTCCAATCAACACGCCGTCAACGCCGTATTCTTTAATTTTATTGTCTGCATCTTCATAGCTTTCCACATCGCCATTTCCGAGAATGGGAACAGATGCCCTCGATTTAATTTCTCCAATAGCGTTCCAGTCTGCAGTTCCGGTATATGCCTGTTTTTTTGTTCGGCCGTGAACTGAGATCATGGAAACTCCGCTTCCTTCAAGAATCTTAAGAGTTTCCAGGTAGTTTTTTGAATTTTGATCCCACCCTAAACGAATTTTTGCTGATACGGGAATTTTTACAGCTTTTTTCATTGCTTCAATAATTCTGCCTGCTAAAGAAATGTCTTTTAAGAGACCTGCACCCGCGCCTCCTCCGGCAACCCTGTCCGCTGAACAGCCCATATTTAAATCGACGATATCCGCTCCTGATTGTTCCACAATAAGAGCCGCTTCCTGAATGATGTCAGGATTTTTACCGAAAATCTGGATAATCACAGGCCTTTCTTCAACTTCATAACGCAGCATGTCCCGTGTAGTCTTATTTCCATGCACCAGAGCATCAGCGCTGATAAATTCTGAAAATGAAAACATGGATCCGTATCTTCTGCAGATTTTTCGATAGGGGCTGTCTGAAATAGCAGCCATCGGCGAAAGAGCAACATTTCCTTCAATGTTTATATGATCGATCTTAAACATGCTGTTTTGGGTTTCAACCAGGTTTGCAGGAAACACGGACACCTTCAGAATCCATGTTCCCTTCTCTTTTATATTCTATATTCAGATAAAAAAAGTTTTAGATTCCGCAATGCAAGAATTAATTTATCATACATGGGTTTATTTGCTGTAAAAGGAATCCACCATTCTGTAAAAATCGGCAAAAAGATGAACCGAATCATTCGGCCCGGGACATGCTTCGGGATGGTACTGAACGCTGAGAATATTTTTTTCAAGATCCATCAAACCTTCTACTGTTTGGTCATTTAAATTCAGATGTGATATTTTCATGTTTTCTGAACTTTCCACAGCAAATCCATGGTTCTGTGCTGTAATCTCAACACGTCCTGTGGTAAGATCCTTCACAGGCTGATTGCCGCCTCTGTGACCGAATTTTAATTTATAGGTTGTACCAGAAGTGGAAATCCCCAGCAGCTGATGCCCCAGACATATTCCAAAAATGGGTTTTTTCTGATCCAGAAGTTTCCGGATTGTATTTACGGCATACTGAAGCGGCTCAGGGTCGCCTGGACCATTAGAAAGAAAATAACAATCAAAATTTTTTTCTATTAAGGTTTCCGCCTGTGTTGTTGCCGGGAACACCTCAACATTAAATCCGCATCGGTCCAGGTGATTCAGGATTCCTGTTTTTACTCCGAAATCCAGCACAGCAAGCCTGTATTTTTTATTTTCTGAACTGCCGAATTGATAAGGGGCATCTGCTGTTACAGAACTGGCCAGGTCCAGACCTTTCATTTCAGGCGAGGATCTTACTTTCTCCAGCATGGAAGGCTCATAATTTCCTGGAAAAATACCGCCTCGCTGCGCTCCCTGATTTCTGATCTGGAGAACAAGTTTCCTTGTGTCAAGGCCCTGGATGGCTGGAATCTTTTCTTCCTTTAGAAACTGCGATAATGATTTTTGACTCATATGATTGCTGGGATGATCCACATATTCTTTTACGATCAGTCCTGCAGATTGAATTTTTGAAGATTGGCTGTAATCAGAATGGATTCCGTAATTTCCAATCATGGGATAGGTTAAAGTTACAATCTGTCTGGAATAAGACGGATCGGTCAGAATTTCCTGGTATCCTGCCATGGATGTATTAAAACAGACTTCTCCAATGGTTTCTCCTTCATAACCAAAAAAATTTCCCTGAAAGATATTTCCATTTTCCAGCACAAGAACGGCATCTTTTCCTTTTTTCAACAACATGGGGTCAGAATCAAAAATGCATTCCGCCCGTCAACTGTTTCGGCAGACTTCTCCGCGTAAACATCTGCAGGAAAACAAAATTTCATTATAAACATAAATCATTCGACGCTGACACCTTCTCAAGGAAGAACTGCAAAATGCAAGATTTTTTACAGATCACAACCATACTGCTTGCCGTCCTTGCTCTGGGGATATCCAAGCGCAGAGTACAGAAAGGATTTACCTCCCTTTCTGATACGGAAAAAAAATATTACCACAGCCAATTTAAGAGAATTCGACTGGTTCAGTATTCTGTTGTTTTTCTTGTTGTCATTTCATCCATTTTAATTACAGGCGGACATCTGTCAGGTGAAAATTCTTATTTTGTTTTTACTCTTTCTTTCGCTGCATTGATCTTCGGATCTTTTTATACATACCGGTTGATTCGCAAGGAATCTC
>JAOUOA010000176.1 GCA_029880625.1 Spirochaetia bacterium | reverse complement strand
GGTAATGTTTTCTTTTGCATTCTTTGATGTTATTTCAGGTTTTTTCGTCATAAACGGAAGTGTATGGACAGTCTATCTCAGGCTGGCTGTTTTTTTTAGTTTTGTTTTTTTAATGATGGCAATGAATTCAATTTTGATAAAATCCCTGTTGGTTCAGGGTCGCGAAAAATAAATTAAATTTCAATCATTTCTTTCGTCGTGAATCTGCCGTCTTTGTCATTTGCATGAAGACTGATTTCGTATCTTCCCCCTGATGCAGGAATTTCAAAATGAATGCTGCATTCTCCTTTATGATCGGTAATGCATTCTTTTAAAATCTGGCCTTTTAATGTAGCCCTTCTTGTAAGGGTGATTTGAATTTTACCGTTTTTGATCCCTGTGCTGGAATGATCAGACGTTTCCATGTATTGGAATTTAATTTGATTGATTCCCCTTTTGATTTCTGAAATGTCCGGCAGGGAAGTTAATTGTCTATTGTCGCTGCTTTTTTTTGAATTGATATAGCGGTCATAGTCTTTGCCGACTTCATAATAATTCTGAGCAATTGCAGGTTCGTTGGTGGAAAAAGCATAATAAAATTTAAATCCAAGAGCGATAACAAGCGTAAGGAAAAGAGCAAAAAGGATTGAGAAAATTTTTATAAGCTGCTGTTTTACTTCTGGGTTCATTTTATTTATTTTTTTCATCCGGTATTGTGAAAAGTGATTTTTTAAAAACTATATCTGAAGGATTGTTTATATCCTCCACACTTACTCTGATGTCAAGGAGTCTGTAATGAATTTTCTCTGAGTTATTTACTTTTCCTCTGAGGATAAGCCTTACTGATTTAATTTCATTCGGCATGATGCTGACGGGGTTTTCGCCGGTTAACTGCTCAAAATTAAGGATTACATCTTTATGTTCATCGATAATATCCGTATTGATTCTGTATTTTGAGGGGCTTTCACCCATATTGGCAATTTTTATTTCATAATAATTCTGTACAGTTCCAGCTGCAATTAAAGGCTGGATATTTCTGTCCCTTTGAAGCGAAACGTTTATGGGGGTTCTGTAGAAAAAAAGCAAAAGAAAAACTGCCGTAACTAGAGTCATGAGGGCAGAATACACAATCGTTCGTGTTCGGATGAATTTTGTCGGTGTTCTGTTTTCGGAATAATTGGTAGAGGAAAAACCGACCAGAGTTTCTTTGCTGTGTTTTCCCATTTCTTTAACGCATGCATCAATGCAGTGTCCGCAGTTGATACAGCTTACCTGCAGTCCTTCTCGGATATCAATTCCAGTTGGGCATACAAGTACGCACATATTGCATGCAGTACAGTCTCCATGTTTTTCCTGCTTTGCCAGGCTGCCGGCTTTAATGATATTCTGACCGCTCTGACGCCTTGGTTCGCCGCGGTGGCTGTCGTAGGCAATCACAATTGAGTCACGGTCCAGCATCACGGACTGGAAACGCGCATAGGGACATACATAAATGCAGAAATGTTCTCTGAAGATTCCTAAATCAAGATAAAATAACGCTGTAATAATAATAAAAAAGTAAGGCCAGACTGAGGTCTGAGTAATTTTCAATCCTTCTTCAAAAAAAGAGTGAAGCATTTCACGAGTGCCTACAAAATAAGCAATAAAGTGAAATGTAATAAAAGCAGAAGTTAAGATCCAGAATGCATGAACAATGATTTTGTGATAAAGTTTAGCAGATCTTTTCCCGAATTTTTTGGGAAGAATCAGCCTTCCAATCCAGTCAAAAAATTCAGTATAAATTGTTTGGGGACATGCCCAGCCGCACCAGATTCTTCCAAAAAGAGTTGTAAAAAGGAAAAGTGACAGCCCCAGGAGTAAAATCAGGAGAAGTAAAAAGTAAAACTCCTGGGGCCAGATCACAATTCCAGGAAAATAAAACTTGCGGTCTGCAATATCAAGGAGGATTGCAGGTCTTTGATTCCAGGTCAGCCATGGAATCACAAGATAAATGACTAAAAGAAAAGTTCTAACATATCCTCTAAAATTTCCAATTTTGCCGGATATGTGTCTTGCAATAATCATTCAAATAGCCTTTCGTCGTTTTGATAATTCCATTTTTTTTCCGCATCAGCATTAGCATTTAGATTGTTCAGGAAAAATTTAATTCATTGATTTTTTTTACAATCAACAGGAAATATTTCCTATAGATACGATTGTCTAATCTGATACTGAAGAATATAATTCATGAATCAATACATTCTATTAAATTAAATACTAAGCGCCTCAGCCCATACCTATTAAAGAAGAATAAGGGCTGAGACTGTTACAGTTTTACTGGATGTTATTGTATTTTGCATCTAGATATGAAATCACCTGCCAGACTTTTTTTGCGCCCAGACTTTGTTTATGGGCAGGCATGGGTCCTTTAGGAGGATTCTGTTTTAGATTCTCCATACGCCCATCCATGATTACATTAAATACAACTTTTTCGCTGGACCCATAAAGGGTCTCACTGTCAGCAAGACTCGGTCCCACAAGACCTTCTGCATTCTGACCATGACATGCAGCGCAGATTGCCTTAAACGTTTCTTCTCCGGCAGCAATGGAATCGGCATCTCCGGAAAAAGGATTTTTATCAGCAGAAAGATTTTCGCCGGAAGAATCGCTTGAACTTCCAAATTTTTCAACATGTGCGGCTACATCTTCCTTGAAAGCTCTTGCCTGTGTCCAGTCGTCTGTTACATGATACATAAACATGTAGACAACTGCAAATATAATTGTTCCAATAAATGTCCAGACATACCATGCCGGCAGTTTGTTGTCGGCCTGAACTATGCCGTCCCAATCTTTATCATTACTCATCAATCATCCTCCTCGAGAATTCTTCTGGCAGGTTCTTCTGTATTTTTACTGTGTTTTGAAAAATACAGATACCAGATGATAAAATACAGGCCTGCAACAAGGAGGCCTGTTCTGAATACTTTGTAATAAACCAGCAGATCCTGATGATCCATCACTGTCCTTCAATATTGGCCGTATCGCGTCCCAGTTTCAGAAGATATGCAATCATTGCATCGCCTTCTGTGGCATCGGCCAGTTCCTCTTTTGCTTTTGCAAAATCTTCATCTGAATAGGGAACATCAAAAACATTTTTTAATGTTTCCATTTTGCCGATGACAGTATCTGCATCCACTTTATTTTCAAAGAGCCATGGATAACCCGGCATTACAGAATTTTCTGATACTTCTCTTGGATTGATCAGATGAGTTTTATGCCATGCAGCAGACGGCTGAATCTGTGATTCATGCCAGAGGTCGGGACCGGTTCTTTTTGAACCCCAGAGAAAAGGCCTGTCATAAACATATTCGCCGCCTTTGCTGTAAGGAGCATCTCCGTAAGCTCGCGTTGGATCAAAACGGTCTGTTTCCCATTTAAAAGGGCGAATCATCTGTGTATGACAGTTAAGACATCCTTCTTTGATGTAAAGATCTCTTCCGGCAAGTTCAAGCCCGGAATAGGGCTTTACTGAAGCAATGGGTTTTACAAAAAGATCTGAACTCATTAAAAATGGAGGAAGAACTTCTACAAGACCTCCTACAAGAAGAGCAACAGTTGTAAGAATTGCAAACAATGCGCTTTTGTTTTCAAGACTTGTATGTGATTTAGTAATTTTTGATTCTGACATAGATAACCTCCATCAAGCCTGTTTCGTTCTGCTTGGCGACAATTGAACCGTTTTGTACAGATTGTAACCCATAAGGATCATTCCTGTAAGGTAGAGTGTGCCACCCAGAGCTCTTACAAGTCTCATCGCCCAGAGCTGATCTGTAATATAGTTCCAGCTTTTGTAAAGCAATTCTCCAGTTGAGCTGTCGACAGCGCGCCACAATAGACCTTCTGTAATGCCAGATACCCACATGGAAACGACGTAGAGGAGAATTCCCAGAGTTCCAAGCCAGAAATGCCAGTTAGCAAATTTTTCTGAATAAAGCTTTGTATGCCATACACGCGGTACCAGATAATACAGCATTGCGATGCTCATAAAACCTACCCAGCCTAAAGCGCCGGCATGAACGTGTCCGATCGTCCAGTCTGTAAAATGCGATAATCCATTTACGGATTTTAAAGACATCATCGGTCCTTCAAAGGTGGACATACCATAAAAGGTAATGGCAACAAGGAAGAATTTTAATGTTGCATCAGTCTGAACTTTTTCTTTTGCCTGTGTCAGTGTAAGAAATCCGTTCAGCATACCTCCCCAGGAAGGTAAAATCAGCATAATACTGAATGCAGTTCCCAGTGATTGAGCCCAGTCAGGTACCGGTGACCATAAAAGGTGATGAGGGCCGGCCCAGATATAAATGAATACAAGCGACCAGAAATGCACAATGGAAAGTCTGTGAGAATAAAGCGGAAGCTTGATATGTTTCGGGAAATAATAATACATAATTCCCAGAAAAGGAGTCGTAAGGACAAATGCAACTGCATTGTGACCGTACCACCATTGAACATTCGCATCGAATGAACCTGAAAAAATCGAATAAGAACTGAAAAGTCCTGTAGGAATTGCAAGATTATTTACAATATAAAGAATGGGAACTGCAATGACTGTTGCCATAAAAAACCAGATTGCAACAAACATCTGTTTTTCCTTACGGATTGCAAGGGTTCCAAAAAAATTAATTGTAAATATCACCCACATCACTGCGACCAGAATGTCAATGGGCCATTCCAGCTCAGCATATTCTTTGGCCTGTGAATAGCCAAGAAGAAGGGTAACTGCAGCCAGGACAATGATCGTATTGTAAAGAATCAGATGAATCTTTGCAAGTGTATCAGAAAAGAGCCTTGTACGAAGTACACGCTGCATAGAATGGTAAACTCCCGCAAAAACAATTGAAAGAGCAAACCCGAAAATAATTGCATTTGTATGAAGCGGTCTCAGTCTTCCAAATGAAGTCCACGGTAGATCCAGATTCAGTGAAGGAAAAACAAGCTGGAAAGCAATAATCAATCCAACAAGCATTCCAACAACCCCCCAGACGACGGCTGAAATCAAAAAGCCTTTAACCACTCCGTTGCTATAATTGCCTTTATTATGTTCCATGCTGACCTTAATTATTTTTAATTAATAGTTTGTATAGTAAGAATTTTAGGAAAATCTTAACAACAATATGATAATTATCATAATTTTCAGGTGTTTGGTTTTATGGTCTGAAATCTCAAACGGGATAAGAAATTTCGAAATTTGAAATTTATAGATAATAGATAATTTTTATGACTTGCAGATTAAGATATGATTTTCGCCGTTGGAAATAACCAGAGTTTAGATGCACGATAAAATTTGTTATCATTGCGGTGAGATCTGCAGTTCAAAAGATACAGTACAGCATGAATTTGAAGGTGTATATCAGAATTTCTGCTGCAGCGGCTGTCTTTTTGCATGCAGATTGATTCATGATGCCGGTGAAGCTGATTATTACAAAAATAGATCGGCTTTTCCATCTTCCATCAGATCGGATAATGAATCTTTGAGAAGCCGAAAACAGGAAAAAGCTGTTTCTTACGATCTGCAGGGAATTTCTGAAGAATACATAGAAAAAATTGATTCATCGAAAAACAGGATTTATTTTTTCATTGAAGGAATTCACTGTTCATCCTGTGTTTATATCAATGAAAAGATTCTCTCATGGACTGAAGGAATCATCCAGGCTGCAGTTCATTATGAAACCGGACGAGCCGTTGTTGATTATGATCCTGAAATCATAAAAATTTCTCAAATCATTCAAATTATTGAATCCATCGGCTATCATGCGCATCCTGTAAAACCCGATGATATTTCCGATCGTCTGCACATTCAGGGAAGGGACCTTCTCAGGAGGATGGTGGTAGCGGGGTTTTTTGCCGGAAATACGATGATGGCGGCGGCAGCGACCTGGCTTGGTTTTTTTGATCGTTCCATGTCGGAAGAATATTTTCATTTATTCCACTGGCTGGAATTTATTTTATCTACCCCTGTTTTTATTTATTCTGCAGATACCTTTCACAGAGGATGGAAATCTTTTTTAAAATCGGGACTGCCGGGAATGGATCTTTTGATCAGCGCCGGAATTTCTGTCGCATATTTTTATTCTGTTTATGCGACTCTCTTTCGCGCAGGACCTGTTTATTTTGATACTGTTACAACAATTGTGTTTTTCCTTTTAATCGGACGCTATCTGGAGTGGAGGGCGCGCTACGATCAGAGAATGAAAATGCTCTCTCTGGTCAAGCCGCCTGCAGAATACTGCTTTCGGCTGAATAAAGAAGGCGAAAGAGTTCAGATTCCGGTAAGCGAATTAAAAAGAAACGATACAGTATCCGCGCTTCTGGAAGACG
>JAOUOA010000175.1 GCA_029880625.1 Spirochaetia bacterium | reverse complement strand
AGGAAAAACTTCCAGTTCTTCTTTTCCCTCCTCAGATTTTGTTATCACTGCAAGTGCAAAAGGTTTTTTATGAATTGTATTTAAGTCCATGATGTCATTCATTATTTACCGCCGTTTTTATCAAGATAGAAAAACGATTTCAGTGCTTTCCTTTTGAAATCTTATAACACAGTATAGGAATATTATTCATTTTGGACACTCTGATTTTTCATAATGCATAATATTTTCAAAAGCTGGATTGAATCTGATTGACAGATAAGAAGTTCAATAAAAGCATTATGTAAAAAAAAGGCTATATACAATTTCATGGCTGAAAAAATACAACAGGAAAATATTTTAAAAGAAATTCAGAATCTTGCTTCTCTCGGCTACTGGACCTGGAATATAACAGGCGATATTTTTGACTGTTCCTCTGAAACATTAAATCTGCTCCAAATTGATCCTGCCGATAAAAATCCCACACTCTACGGATTTCTTTCCAGAGTTTCTGAAGAAAGCAGAGACAGGATCAAATCGCTGATTCTGGAGACTGCCGAAACAGGAAAAGATTTTGCAATCGAACTGAGCATCCTTTCAAAAGAAGGTAAATTGATTCCCATTGAAACCAGGGGACGAAAAATTCAAAAGGATGAAAATGATTCAGGATTTATTCTTGGAACCATTCAGAACATTGAACTCAGAAAAAAAGCAGAGGAAAAAATCAGCCTGTATGCTAAAGTTTTTGAAAATACAAACGAAGCAATTGCCGTAACAAATGCAGCGGCTCAAATTATTGATGTAAATCCTCAATACGAAATCATTACAGGGTACAACAAGGATGAAATTATCGGTAACGATATTCATTTTTTAAAATCAGAAAAGCATGACACTGAATTTTTTAACGGCATGTGGGATTCATTAAAAGAAAAAGGCTACTGGAAAGGAGAAGTCTGGGACAGGAAAAAAAGCGGAGAACTTTTTCCCAAATGGCTCTCCATGAATCAGATTCAGGATTCTCTGGGCAATACAACACACTATGTAGCGATTTTTTCCGATATTTCTCTTATCAAAGAATCAGAAGAAAAAATTTCTCATATATTTTATCACAACAGCCTTACCGGCCTCCCCAACAATAACAGGCTCCATGAGATCCTTCTCGATGAAGAAAAATCTGCAATCCGGTACAATCACTCAATTGTTCTTTTCGACATAATTCTCAATAATTTAAATTCCATCACCGAAACTTACGGAAACAATTTTGCCGAACAGGCAATTCAGTCGACCGTAAAGAAACTGAGAAAATCCATACGTGATACTGACGGGATATTCCATGCAGGCGAAAATGAATTTATTATTCTTTTTGCTAATATTACAAATACACGCAATATTGCAATGAAAGCAGAACAGATCCTTGAAGAATTGATTCGTCCTGTTCCTCTGGAGCAAAACGAAATTTACTTATCTTCAAATATCGGAATTGCCGTATATCCCGAAGAAACCGGCGATATTCGAAATTTACCGAACAATGCTTTTACCGCTGCCGGTTTTGCCCAAAAGAAAGGCCAGAATACCTATCAATTTTATACGGAAGAAATGAACAGATCTGTTTCCGGCCGTATCAAAATGGAAAGTCTGATGCGTCAGGCCGTGGACAATCAGGAATTTGAACTCCTTTACCAGCCGATGATTGAAACCGCCGTAGGCGAGATCATTGGAATGGAAGCGCTGCTTCGCTGGAACAATAAAGAACTCGGAAATATTATGCCATCTGATTTTATCCCTCTTGCCGAGGAAACCGGAATCATCATGGATATAGGCGAATGGATTCTTTTCATGGCCTGCAGCCAGCTGATCTCTGCAATGGATGTTTATGAAAAAGTTCCGCTCAACTTATCTATCAACCTTTCAACACGACAATTCAGAAATCCAAGACTGGCTGCCGCCATTATGGACATCCTGTATTATACGCATTTCAAGCCTGAATGGCTTGAACTTGAAATTACAGAAAATTTATTTATGGAAAACATGGGCAGCGCCATTGAAACTATTGATATCCTTCGCGAATCAGGAATTCGCATTGCACTTGATGATTTCGGAACCGGATATTCTTCTCTTTCGTATTTAAAAAATTTCCCAATAGATACCTTAAAAATCGACAAATCCTTTATTTCTGATATTGGATTCAATCTGGAATCCGAAGCGATTGTCGGCTCGATTCTATCTCTCGGAAAGGGTCTTGGACTGAAGGTAGTGGCTGAAGGCGTTGAAACAGAAGAACAATATCATTTTTTAAAAAATTCATCCTGCGATATTCTGCAGGGATATTATTTCGGAAAACCTGTTCCCATGAAAACGCTGATGGATAGCATTTCCTCTTCCGGCTGATCAGAAAGGATTAAAAAAATGGGATTATTTTTCGCATGATTTTACAGGTCATCATGCAAAAAGTGATTGAATTTTCAACCTAATTTCAATTTTCTGGCTCATGGTCGATTTTCAACTTGAGAGATTTGATCCCTCACTCAACGGCCCTGTTTTACTTATCATCCTTGACGGCGTAGGAATTTACCGCGGTGCCAACGAGAACTATCCCGGAAATGCATTTGATCTTGCGAACACTCCCGTTCTAGAAAAATTAATTTCTTCAGCGCCCATTTCCACAACTCTTAAAGCTCACGGAAAAGCTGTCGGAATGCCCTCCGATGATGATATGGGAAATTCAGAAGTGGGCCACAATGCTATGGGAGCGGGCAGAATTTTCGATCAGGGCGCAAAACTTGTATCCCGCGCCATTGAATCCGGATACATCTTTAACGACGATACATGGAAAAAATTTATCGGGACAAAAAACAGTCCCGGGTTTGCGCTTCAAAATCATCAGCGGTCTGTTCACTTTATCGGTCTTCTTTCCGACGGAAATGTTCACAGCAATATTGAACATCTGTTTGCTCTTATCAAAAAATGCCATGAAGAAGGCGTGAAAAATCTTTTTGTCCATACGCTTCTAGACGGAAGGGATGTGCCGGAAACAAGCGCTCTCATTTACATAGAAAAACTGGAAGCGTTTTTATCTTCCATTGATCGCGATTATGCGATTGCTTCAGGCGGCGGAAGAATGAGCATTACCATGGACCGGTATGAAGCCGACTGGGATATGGTCGAAAGAGGATGGAAAACGCATGTTGCAGGCAGTGGAAGAATGTTCCACTCAGCTAAAGAAGCAGTGGAAACTTACAGGGAAGAAAATCCGGGCATTATTGACCAGAACCTTCCTGCCTTTGTCATTGAAAAAAACGGTGTCCCTGCAGGTCCAATCCAGAACGACGATATCGTAATTTTTTATAATTTTCGCGGCGACAGATCAATTGAAATTTCAAAAGCTTTTACAGATAAAAACTTTGCGAAATTCAAAAGAGAACCCGATGTAAAAGTCAATTATGCAGGAATGATGGAATACGACGGAGATCATAAAATTCCTCCTGAATATCTGGTCAATCCGCCGTCCATAAAAAAGACAATCTCAGAATATCTTGTAAAAAACCAAATCAAACAGTATGCTATTTCCGAAACTCAGAAATTCGGACATGTGACGTATTTCTGGAACGGCAACAATTCCGAAAAATTTGACGAAACCCTGGAAACATGGAAAGAAATCCCGTCTGACAGAATCAGTTTTGACCTGAAACCGGAAATGAAAGCCCGTGAGGTCACGGATGAACTGATCCGCGCACTCGAAAGCGGAGAATACCACTTTCTTCGTGTAAATTTTGCAAATGGCGATATGGTAGGGCATACAGGATCTCTCAAAGCTTCCGTCAAAGCGATGGAAGTTCTTGACGAATGTGTGGATAAACTCATTCAGTCCTCAGAAAAATGCGGCGCAACCGTAATCATTACAGCAGATCACGGGAACTGTGATCAAATGTATGAAGTGGATAAAAAAACCGGCGAGGCCTTAAAAAACGAAGACGGCCGTTTTTTAGTAAAAACCAGCCATACATTAAATCCGGTTCCTTTTCTCATTACAGGAAAGCTGTCCCATTCTTTTTCTCTGAATCCTGAAGCCGAAGATCCCGGTCTTGGCAATCTTGCATCCACAATACTGAATCTCCTTGGATTCACTCCCCCTTCGGATTATCTTCCTTCAATCATCAAAAAAAACAATTGAATTCAAATCAGCTTCCGTTAAATTGAATGACTGCAGGTATAAATGTGATCGGCAAACAACGGTATTTAAATGAAACATCAATTTCTCTGCTGAAATCTGTATTCGGTTTTCCGTTTTTTTTTCCAGAACAGAAACATGCCATCGAAATGATCCTTTCAGGACGGGATACTGCCGTTGTTCTGCCCACAGGAGCAGGAAAATCTCTCATTTACCAGTTTCCTTCGCTTCTATATGAAACCGGGATATCGCTTGTGATCTCTCCTCTCATTGCCCTCATGAACGAACAAACTGCATATTTAAATCAAATCGGAATCCCGTCCATGACTGCAAATTCTTCAATGGACGAACTTGAACAGAGGACAGTATTTTCAAGAGCTGTAACCGGTAAGATAAAAATTCTTTTCCTCTCTCCTGAAAAAGCTCTGGGCGCGGAATTCAGTTCTCTGATTTCTCAAATTAAAATCAATTTTATCGCTGTGGATGAAGCGCACTGTATTTCGCGCTGGGGTCATGATTTCCGCCCGGAATACAGAAGAATTGCTTCGCTTCGGAAAAAAATTCCCGGCCAGGTTCCCATTGCAGCTCTTACAGCAACGGCAACCGCTTCCGTTCTTGATGATATTTCTTCCAGCCTTAAAATGACTGATCCGGTCATCATTAAAAAAAGTTTTTACAGAAAAAACCTCCGTTTTCAGAGTCTGGTAACAGAAACCGATTCTGAAAAAAATGAATATCTTTTGAATTATCTGAATCATTTTTACAGAGAAAAGAAACTCTCCGGAAAAATCATTCTTTACTGTTCAACCAGAAAAAAAGTTGATGAAATCTGCCGATTATTAAAAGAACATAAATTCAATGCCGTCCATTATCATGCAGGAAGGTCCGACGGAGCCCGGTCCACAGCTCATCAAAACTTCTCGGAGGGCAGAAAACAGATTCTTGTAGCTACAAACGCATTCGGAATGGGATTGAACGAGCCGGATGTCCGCGCAATCATACATTACAATCTTCCTTCGTCAATTGAAGCCTACTATCAGGAAGCGGGGCGTGCAGGAAGAGACGGAAAAGATTCAGAATGCATACTTCTATACAAAAAATCTGATCCTTCCACACACCGGTTTCTTGCGATGAAATCATCCGTCGATAAAAATATATCGGCTGCACTTCTTGAAAAAATAGAAGAATACGCCCTTTCTGAACAATGCCGGCAAAAGCATTTATGCGGATATTTCGGAGAAGAATTAAAAAGCTGCGGAAACTGTGATAACTGCACCGGGATTACCGAAGAGCGCAAAAAAAGGATCTTCAGCCGAAAAAAAGAAATTGATGAGAACAGGAAAAAATATCTTTACCAATTCAGCGACGAAGAACTGCAGACGGTCCTTTCTTTAATTGGAGAAGCTTCCGGCCTTTACGGAAAATCAGGCATTGCAAAAATCCTTCGTGGCGAAAAAATTAAAGGAAAAAATGATCCATCGCTGTATCAAAGCTATGGAAAATTGAAAAATATTCCTGCCCCTTCCATCAATGCTCTTCTGGACCGCTGGATTCAGGAAAAAAAACTTTCTGTAAGCGGCAAAAAATATCCTAAAATTATGATTGAAGGAAGCCTTCCGCAAATAAAAAAACGAAAGAAAACCACGTTAACCCGTGAAATTACCGAAAAAAAAGATTTAGTCCGTCTTTTAAAAAACTACAGAGACAGAGAAGCCCGCAGACTGAAATGGAAAAAGTTTATGGTGATTCAAAATCAGGTCATCCAGTCCATAGCAGATGAACTCCCCGTCACCCATGCCGAGCTGCTCAGGATCCGCGGTCTTGGCGAATCAAAAGCAACAAGGTTCGGTCAGGATATTATTGATATAGTGAATCATTATATTGTGCAGGCTCGTAGATGAATCCCTTGTATCCGTCTGAAACAAGACTGTATTTCATTTTTTCGGCCTGATATCGCGTGGGATAATCCCCCACTCTTACAATATAGACGCCGTTCCCTTTCAGAATATGAACAGGATCCCCGTAGGAACTGAGCATTTTCTGCATGCCGACTGCATTTCTCAATTCTCCGAAAACTCCGACCTGTACAGAATATCCGGACAGCGTACCGTCCTGGATAACGTTAGCAGAACTTTCTGTAACGTTCCTTGACGGCGAAAGATAATAATCATCCGACGCTGTATTCTTAATTCCGCTTCCCTTCAGTTTATTTTTTCCGTAGTAGGCAGCTGTT
>JAOUOA010000174.1 GCA_029880625.1 Spirochaetia bacterium | reverse complement strand
TATATTTATGAAGACAGCGGGGCATAGACGGAATGTCTCAGCTGTAAGCAAATTGAAAAGTCATTTTCTTTTATTTTTTCTCTTGACCCTGAATTTTTAAAATATAAACCAAGATAAGAATTCAGTGAAGATATTCACGGATTTTTTTATTCTCTGGAGTTCTACATGAAATTTGGATTTTCTTTTTCGGCTTTAATTCTTTTAATTTTCAGCATGTACTGTACAGGCGCCGCAGGAGGGAAAAAAGCTCCTCCGGGCAGAGTCGGTGTTTTAAAATGTGAGGGAGAAAACGCAGTTCTGTACCGTTATAAAAAAAGCACGGGAGATCTTATTGAAAAAGGGTCAGTCACTCTTCCTCCCGGGAAAAAATGCAAAAAGGCCGCCTCAGAAGATGAAAAATCTATTTTAAGACTGAAGCGTGAAGGCGAATGGGAAAAATTTTACAGCGGAACTTCTGCTGTTCTGGAAAAGGGGCCTTACAGGTTCGGGAAAAAAGACGGATTGTTCAGTTATTATACGAAAGAAGGGAAACGTTCCAGAACTGTAAACTACAGTAAAGGTAAAAAGGAAGGAGAGGAAATTTCGTACTTCCCCGGCAGTGATGACTGGAGAGAAAAAGGAAGGAATGTAAAGGGCAAAAGAAACGGGCCATGGCAGAGCCGGCTTTCTTCCGGTACAGACTGTATTTCAGAGGGGAGTTATACGTCAGGCGATAAAACCGGCCCCTGGGTTGAATGCTCTAAAAGTGAAAAAACAAAAGAAATTTATGTGTCATTTAAAGGATCGTATCAATCAGGCCTCAAATCAGGAAAGGTAACAACCTTCAATGCAAAGGGCAATGTCTCCGGAGAAGGCTCATACCGTCCCGACCTTGCCTGTAAAAATGATTCCCGCCAGAGCGATAAAAGCAAGTGCGAAAAAAAATCCGGGAGGTGGATTTTTTATCATGAAAACGGGAAAAAAGCTGAAGAAGGGAATTATGATTCAAAAACCGGCAGGCGCTCAGGTAAATGGACGGAATATTATCAGAGCGGCGAAAAAATGGGAGAGGGAAACCGCGATCATGTCAGACAGGGGAAATGGACATTTTATCATAAGAATGGGAAAATTTTCGGCCGTTATAAATTCCAGGGGACAGACTTTGTCGTTGTCAGCGGCGAAATTTATGAAGATGGCGTGAAAATATCGGAATCCATGCCGGAAAAAAACTGCAGGATGATTGTAAACCGTCTCGGGAGAAAAGTAAAAGAATGTGATAGAGAAGAAGGCGGATTTGCATCTTCTCTTTTAAAATACGATAGGGATAAAGATGCACTATCTGTACGTTTGAAAATGAAGCGCGGATACTGGACTGATTACAATAAGAAAGGACAGAAAATAGGCGAAGGTTCCTATCTTGGAGGCAGAAAAGACGGGAAGTGGAAGGAGCTGGAAGGCGGACGCTGGGTCACAAAAAACTACACAATGGGCAAGGTAAGATAAAGAATCAGTCGCCTGTAAAGGCTTCGATTTCCGGTTTTTCCTGAGACGGCCGGAACCGGATCACGCATTTTGTAATGGGCGCCGTGATTTTTTCAACATGGCCGCGGTAATGGATTTGAACGCCGGGATAAAGAATTTCTCTTGCTGTTACGGCAACCTCAGCAGGGTTGAATCGGCTCATCCGGAGTTCTTTTGCATCTTTTTCAAGCTTTTCTCCCAGCTGTTTGGTGCGTGTGTACTCCTGAATTTTCAGTCTGAATTCTTCCCGCTTTTCTTCTGTAATTTTATTGCGCATTCTCTGAACAAAAAGCTTCATTTTCTGCATTTCGTCTGTCAGTCTTTCAAATTCTTTTTTTGTATCTTCAAGTTCTTTTGTGATATCTACAACCTGCTTATTCCTTTCAAAATGGGTTCCAATTGTGATGACAGTAGGGATTTCAGCCTTGCTCCCGATAATATCTGCAGTAATGGAATGATAGGCCAGAATTTCACCGCCGCTGATTGTGGAGTGCTGGTCTTTTAAAAAGATGCTCCCGTGAGTAATGATATTGCTGATTGTAATGGACCGATCAACGGTGATGTCTCCATTTACAAAGAGTTTGGAGTTATCGATATAAACGGATATGAGTTCCTTGTTTACAAGAATCCTTCCTTCGCTTTTTGTATTGATGCCGCCTTTTACATTCAGCACTCCGCTCAGTTTAATACTTCCTGATTCAATCATTCCTCCGACAGAAACGCTGCCGCTGGCAAGTATGCTTGAGCCGCGGTCAACACTGCCGCTGATTTCAACGTCGCCGTCATACTTTATATTTCCTGATTCAATGCCCACATTTCCCGCTATTTGAAGAATGGGATTCACTTCGATGATCTGTTTGTTTCTGGATACAATGCCTTTCGCATCTGCTACATATTCATTGAATGTGCCTTTTTGTACAATACTTACATTTATTCCTGCATCAAGACGGGGATTTTTCGGCTCTCGGGCGGGGACCTGATCTCCGTAAATATTCATTCCGGCTTCGCCCTGCACGGGAAGGTGGTGTCGGACCAGAACCTGTCCCTGGTTTGCAGTAATAAAATTCTTTATGTTCCTGTAATCTGCTTTTCCGGAATCGTCAATGCTTACATGTTTGGATTCTTCTATGAGAAGCTCTATTTTTCCATCTACCGTTTCTTTTCCGCGGTATCCTTTGACGATTACTGTGCTTTCGTCCATTTTCTGCTCTGCATTGTACTGTTCGATTGCTTTTTCTATGGCATCGGAATCCACTCCGTATGAAATGCCAAGTTCATTGAGAGCCTCTCGTACGGCTGAAGTGGTAACAGTGGGGTCGTAGGTACCCCGAACCCTGAGCCGGGCTGTCATATTATCCTTCTCAACAGTAATATGTATTTTTTCATGCGCCATGGAATTAATTTAAATATCGGTTTTTTTACATGTACATAAAGGGCCACAGACTGTCAACAAAGCCGTTTACAATATACACGAACAAATTTTCTTTGTTCTATGGGAACCGGAAAAAAAGCTCTGATTCTTTCTGGAGGCGGTGCAAGAGGCGCTTATCAGGTGGGAGTATGGAAGTATTTAGCAGAATGCGGTTGGAAACCGGATCTAATATGCGGAACTTCAGCCGGCGCCTTGAATGCAGCAGCCATCGGATGCAGTGTTGGAATTGAGACAATGGAGATGATCTGGAAAGAGATTGAAAGAAAACAGGTTTACCGCTTTCATTCCTTTACAGACTTCTTTTTGAGATTCAGAAAGAAGGACAATCGACCGCTATTAAATCCGCTTCCACTGGAAGAATATATTTCCAGAACCCTTGATTTAAATTTACTAAAGAAAAGTACTTATGAAATTTATATTACGGCTGTCAGTATCCTGGACTCGACACTCCATATTTTTAAAAATAAAGAAATAACAATTGATCATATCATGGCATCAAGTTCTATTCCAGTTCTTTTCCCCTGGAGAGAAATAAAAAACAGACCTTACTGGGATGGTGGGGTGATGATGAATACGCCGATTCTTCCTGCATTAAAAGCCGGCGCTTCAGAAATTATTGTTGTGCTTCCTTCACCCATAGGCGGCAGGGAACAGGAGTTGCCACGCGGCACACAGGATATTCTGGAAAGGGTATTTGAACAGGCGCTTGCAGCATCATTTCTGACCGCATTGACCTGCATGGATTTAAAAATTGTATCAAAAGGCAGACGAAAAAAGAGTCCCAATATCTATGTAGTCTCACCTGAAAGGATGATGGGATTTCAGTCATTGCTTGATTTTTCATCCAATAAGACCACGGCTCTTGTCAAAGAAGGTTACAGGGATGCAGAAGGATCTCTGGGCAAGTTTTTTAAGAAAATAAAAAAAGTCTGAATGCATAAACCCCAATCTCATGTTAAAAGAAAAGTAAGTCTGATAAAAGAATCATGGACTAAATACGGCCCTGCCGTGAACCGTCCTTTACAGGGTTTAAACTCTCTTTTGATGATGGAAAATCAGGATGAGAATACGCGAAATTCCATATAATTATACATCTTTTTCTGATCTGGAAATTGTCCGGCGTTTTCTGGGAATGGAATACTGGGAAGTGCTGAATGATCTGAGGGCTAAAAGAGTAACAGGCCGCTCCGCTCGGATGTTGTTTGAAGTACTTGGAGATCTCTGGGTGGTGAACAGAAATCCATATCTGCAGGATGACCTCCTTGGAAATCAAAAACGTTTCCGTTCTCTTGTGAATGCCATGAACCACAGGCTTGGACAGATTCGGGATAGGGCCATGGGGAATCTGAAAGTCCTGGATCTGGTAGGCGCTGCGGAAGCTGCAGTCGCTGAATTTGAAAATAACTTTTCCGATATAAAAAAACAGCGCAAAAAAATATTAAAATCCCTTCTGCGTTTCACTGCGAAAGACAATATTGATTTTGGGGGTCTTGCCAGAGTTTCCCATTCAACCGATGCAAGCGATTGGAGGATTGAACTTCCTTTCGTTGTTATTACGCCTGATTCAGAAGACGAAATTCAAAATATAGTATGTGAGCTGATCCGACTTAAAATCCCCATAGTGCCGAGAGGCGGCGGGACAGGTTATACGGGAAGCGCTGTGCCTCTCCATCCTTTCTGTGCTGTCATCAATACAGAAAAGCTTGAATCGCTTGGCCCTGTTCTTAAAAAAACTCTTCCGGGAGTAGACGGAGAGGTGCCTGTGGTTAGGGCAGGGGCTGGCGTGGTGACAAGAAGGGTTTCTGAGCTTGCAGAAGAAAATGGCCTTGCATTTGCTGTTGATCCTACAAGCTGGGATGCTTCAACCATCGGCGGAAATATTTCCATGAATGCCGGAGGGAAAAAAGCTGTCGTCTGGGGCACGACGGTGGACAATCTTGTTTCTTATTCCATGATCGATCCGGATGGAAATTTTCTTCTGATTGAAAGGATAAACCACAACCTGGGGAAAATTCATGAACAGGAAAATGTTGAGTTTCGTATTACAAAAAAGGACTTAAACGGATCACAGATTTCTGAAAAAATCCTGTCGGTCAAAGGAGCGTCCTTTCGAAAGACCGGACTCGGTAAAGATGTTACAGACAAGGTTCTCTTCGGACTTCCGGGTGTGCAAAAAGAAGGTACGGACGGAATTATTCTTCATGGAGAATTTGTTCTTCACAGAATGCCTGATTTTACACGAACGGTATGCCTTGAATTTTTCGGGACCGATTTGAAAAAAGCAGTCCCGGCAATTGTTGATGTTAAAAATTATCTGGATGGAAATCCCGGAGTGCTGCTGACGGGTCTGGAGCATCTTGATGAGCGATATATTAAAGCGGTAGATTATTCAAGCAAATCGGCAAGAAGCGAAGCTCCCAAAATGGTTCTTCTGGCCGATGTGTCCGGCGATGATGAAGACGAAGTGGCAAGAGCTGCTTCTTCTGTAATCCGGATTGCCGCAGAAAGAGGCGGGGAGGGTTTTACAGCCGTAAGCCCTGAAGCCAGAAAAACTTTCTGGAAGGAAAGGGCGAAAACAGCTGCCATTGCAGCGCATACGAATGCTTTTAAGATCAACGAAGATGTTGTCATCCCTCTGGACCGTCTTGCGGATTATACCGAAGGGATTGAGATTATTAATATTGAACAGTCCATACTGAATAAACTGAAAATTATTGATTCCGCCCTTGATTATCTTAAAGGAGAAATGCCAGAATCACGGGGATATAAATCAAGCCCTGAAAATATTGAAATTTTAAAATCCAAAATATCAATCTCAATAGAACATCTGGAAAACGTAAAGGCAGGATGGGGGGAAGTCCTGGCGTCTTTTGAAAAAAATGCCGGGGATCTCAGCCAGCGGCTTCTTCCCGGTGTTCCCTTCACCAAATCGGACAGAGTGATTGATCTTCTTCTCAGACGCGAAATGAGAATTTCATACAGGAAAGAAGTTGAAAAGCCTCTGAAGGAAATATTCAGCGGCTCGTCTCTGAAAGATGTACGCAATAAATTTGATCAAATCCATGGAGGGATTCGTTCTTCACGGATTTTTGTAGCAACCCATATGCATGCAGGAGACGGGAATGTCCATACAAATATTCCTGTAAATTCAAACGATTATGAAATGCTGAATGAAACTCATCGTATTGTTGAGCGGGTGATGAAGCTTGCTGTATCTCTTGGAGGCGTGGTTTCCGGCGAACATGGAATTGGGATTACAAAATATCAGTTTCTGACTGAAAGCGAAACGGAGAGGATGGCCGCCTATAAAAGAGAAGTGGACCCTGGTGATCATTTTAACCCGGGGCTTTTGATGCCGGGTTCCGGTCTTGAAAATGCTTACACGCCTTCGCTCAGGCTTGTGTCCCAGGAAGCTCTGATTCTGGAAGAAAGCGAACTGGGAAGCCTGAACGAT
>JAOUOA010000173.1 GCA_029880625.1 Spirochaetia bacterium | reverse complement strand
CATTTCCATCCTGCGTTTTATCATGTCAGCTGAAAATTGAAAAAAACTTGTATTTTGCCGGAGACTTGATAAGCTTTCATTTTGCCTGATGTTTTCCTGTTACAGATTTTAGCATTTAAGAGTTTATTGTATTAAATAAGAATAATCGGAAATTTAAATGCTGTTTGTGATTTACAGAAAATAAGGCTTAATTTATTATAAATTAAAACATAAAGCTAGCATAAAAAATAAGGAGTCACTGAATGGGAAAAACTTTTCTTCTTTTTTTGGTCTTCCTGATTTCATGCGGTCCCAGGATGGTCAGGAATGATGAACACTACATCTGTACGGATGAATGTGTTAAAGTATATAATTCATGCATTACAGCTGCTGGAACAGCAGAAGCAATTGATGATTGTAAAATTAAACTGGATCAATGCTTAACTGCATGTGAAGTAAAGCATCCTAAACTTATAGAAAGAGAAAAGAGATGAAAATTCTGAGATATCTGATTCTTTTTTTTATTTTATCCAGTTCTATTTTATCAGGCGCTTCCTGCCGGACAGTAAGTCAGTACCAGCCTCCTCTGCCTGGCGAACCCATGGCGATTGTTAAACTGCATTTTAATTATGCAGAAACGCTGCCGATTGCATGGGGAAATGTGATTTCTGCCAGCATTCAGGAAGGAGAAATCACCAGGGAAAATAAGCCCAAATGGCAGATTCTTGTAAACTATCCCCATGCAAAATTAAATCTGCCGGGACGGGAATATCCGGAAATTGCCATTCAGGCGTTTACGATTCGTGCCGGAATGCCGACGCGGATCTCAATGCGTCTTGCTTTTTACTGGTATACAACAGAAACCCGGACCGTTACAAAAAGAGACAGCCAGGGGAATTCATATACAACAACAGAAACCTATCAGCAGTATCATGAAAGAGGATGTACAGAATTCGTTAAGTTTGAATCAGAACCGGGTAAGATCTACTATCTAAATTATAATAATATTTCGATCGATCAGAACTGTCCTTTGAAGGCGCATCTTCAGGAGCTAAAAGGAGATCAGAAATTTGTATTAAAACCTGTCGGATCACCCTATGTGCCCAAAACAGATGAGCGAATTGCAAAACAGAAAAAATAAGGATTTCCAGAACATTGGAATAAGCTTTATAGCATATCATAACGGTTTTAGATTATGAAAAGTAAAAATATTTTTAACATACGAAAGAGACTCCTGCATCTGATTATTTTGCTGTTTTTACTGAACCTGCCGTCCTGCATTGTTATTCGAAACACAATGAGTTCCAAAAAATTCCCTGAAGGCCCTTCAGCATCAGATAAAGCTACATTCAGCTGGATGGCAACCCCTCACAGGGATACCTATAAAGGAGGACTTTCGAATCGAGGGATCCATAAAGGAATTTTGACTGCATTTCTCAAAGCAGGCATTGATGCAGACGGTCTTCTTACCGGAGCCAAAATTGAAACGAATAAAGTGCATGTATCTTTTGATATTTACGGAGACAGTTCGCCTCCTGCTGCCTACGAGTATCCCTTTATCGCGCTGAATATGATTACTTTGACCATAGTGCCCGGTTTTACATCCAGAAAAATCCGAATGAGAGCGGTCTTTTCCAGGGGAAATCAGTTTCTGGGGAGCTACTATGAGTCTTTTCGTTATACCACTTTAAGTCAGCTTCTTTTTATTTTTGCATTTCCAAGTTATTCGCTTGGTGATAATCTGACGGAAAAAATAATCCTGAGAATGGTCCATGATATTCTTGTTGAAGCCAGAAAGGATAAAATAATATGAAATACGTTTTTCTTCTGTTAATCTTTGTTATGTTTGGATGCAAAACCTATTCAAGAGATTTTATTTCCAGTTTTGAAGTTAAAAATGAACGCGGTGAAACTCCAGTCCTTACGCATATGAAGCTGATTCTCAGGCCCGGAACAAAAAAACTTTCCCGTTATGAAATCGTAAAAGCTCTCAGTGAATCCGGTGCGGAAGTTGTCGAAGAACATATTAAAGGAGATCGGTACATAAAAATTATTGAAACGAAACAGGATCTCGGAGGAACGAGTCTTTTGATTCCCATTTTTACAATGGGACTTGCGCCTTTTTTAAACAAAGAGCTGAGCGTTTATGAAGTAATTTATAAAAATGGAAAGCGGGAAGGGCAGTTCAATTATGAAGTCAGCAGCAAAGCGTATTACGGGTTGTTCTCTGTAATTGGAATGCCATTTGCAAAAAATCATGTTGATCTGAACAGGGATTTCATTTATCATCTGATGAAGCATTTAAAAGCAGATGGGTTCTATCTTGATTCAGGAAAAAATTCTCCGAAAACTTCTCTTATTTCCAGTAAAGCGGCCGGTGTTGTTTTTCAAACAAAAAAGGACGAAATTATTGTAGTCCCTTCAAAAGCGGGTCTTCTGCGACCCGGAATGACAGTAACGACGTTTTCGAACGGAACCCACAGGATTCGTGTGGAAAAAGCGTTTCATACCAGGGTGATTTGCAAACCTCTTTCAGGAGATTCTCTCCAATACTACAATCAGGGAGTTCGGGTTTTTACTTTAAAATAACTGAAGGCAAGAATAATATTAAACCCAGTTTGTTTACAGCAGTAATCCAGTATTCCTATTGAAAAAGTAGCAATTAACAAACCTGTCGAGTTGTGTCTGCCCTGAGGAATTATTCTGTTTGAGATTTCGCATATTCTTAGAAACAGTTTGCAAAGTCTGGAAAAATCTGTAATTATTTAATCAAAAAATATCCTCAGACCTTCTTTGATACAAGAATATTAGATATTTATAATATTCTAATATAACAAAAATAATAATTATAAACGAATTGAGTCTTTTTCGAAAAAATTTATTGACATTCTTTTCAACTGACTGAGTAAATAGAAATGCTTCATAAAGGAGGAAGTTTTATGAAAAAAAATATTTTCGCAGTAACCGGGGCTTTTATTTTTCTGTTTGCTGCAGGGTGCGATCAGGGCTCTTTTAGCAAAGAACCTATACCAGGTGCAGCAGAATACCTCGGGAACGATCACTGGAATAAAGGAAATGCTGAATATCAGGTTTATCATTTAAGCGATCTTCCATGGTATGGAAAACCACGAAAATCAGACGGAAACATTATGCTTGCAGTAAAAGAACCATGGAATAGCAAACATAATGTGAAAGGCAATGCCGATACAATGGATTCAACTGTTCTAAAGTTTTCAATTTTCAAGCAGTTTATGACCGGAACGTATCCATATTCGTTTAAAGCAGATTTCTTCTTTCATGTTAAAACCGGGGAAGTAATCAAATATACAATGGGAAGTCAGGATGGATGCGGTAACAATTTCTTGCGATACGATAAAGAAGGTAAAAACGGACATTTCGTATGGCATTCCTACTGGGATAATCACGGATTGATCGATATTAAAAAGCCTGTTACAGAATTCGATACATTTATGGATGCGCTTCCCATGTACCTACGCTTTCGCTTGAAGGAAAATTCTTATACTGCAAAAGCAGTGCAGCCTATCATTGCGAATCGTCCCATTGATATCAAGCAGCCGAAGCCCCATATTGCAGATCAGACTGATGCAGTAAAAAGAGGCGTTCCGCATATTGTAGAAATCAAGGTTACAAACACTCCGGGCGAGGTTGATGGAAAAAAAGTCATCAAATCCGAAGTGGTTCATGGGGATAAAACAGATGTTTTCGTTTTTGAAGAAGCGTTTCCTCATACCATGGTTGCATGGCATGGAGCTGCAAACTGGAAGCTCCGTCTTTCCAAATTTTTCCCTTACTGGAAACCGGAAAACAGAGGAAAGGAAGCAGGTTATCTGCTAAAATAATAAACAAATAAAATCAGGTTCATAAACAGACAGACGGAGATTGTTTCTGTCGGTCTGTTTATGAAAATTGTTAGAAGTTTTATCTGAGAGTTTGCAGCCAGTCTGTATCCTCGTGATTGCATTTAGAAGGTGAAAGGTGAGAATGTGAAATTAGATAAATATTTTAAAAATATTTTTTCTGAAGTATCCCAAAGTAAACGATTTTGTCCTTTTCAAGGGTCCTTTCTTTTAATTGTCATATTAATACTAATTAGCAATGTCAGTTGCGATAAAAAAACAGAATATACCATTGAAGAGTATTTTCATAAAAAAGGTGTACAGGGATTTATTACTGTCATCCCTCAGCTGCCTCCGCTGGAACTCAAGGGAGGACAAAGCATTGAGGTAACAGCAAAAAACTGCGGTTCCTGTCATGTAAAAATTTATCATGAATGGAAGCAGGCAACCCATGCAACAGCTCTTCAGGACATTCAGTTTCAGGCAGAACTGACAAAGGTAACTTCTCCAAAATGGGTTTGCCTGAACTGTCATATCCCGGTTCAGAACCAGCGTGAGATTTTAATTCAGGAAAAAACTAAAATTAATATTGAAGACAGAAATGAACTCAATCATATTATAAAAGAAAAAAACCCTGATTTCAATCCCGGGATGCAAAAAGAGTCTATCACATGCGCGACCTGCCACATTCGAAAAGACGAACAGGGAAAAAGCTATGTGATCGGCGCATATGATACTGAATTTGCGCCACATCCGGTCCAGAAAGACCGCGAGCAGCTGAGAAATATTTGTTTTCGCTGTCACAGCCCCGGCTTCGAGCAGCTTACAGATTATTTTCAATGCTGGTTTAAAACCAAAGAAGAAATGGAAGAAAATTCTGCTGCCGCTCAGAAAGACTGTGTGGACTGTCACATGCCGGTTGAAAAGCGAAAGGCAACACTGGTTGATGAAAGGGTGCCGGAACGTGACGGTCACATGCATCACTGGGTAGGAGGCGGAATCCCGAAATGGTACAGCGGATACGATCATATTTTAGAAAGAGGGTTTAAGACCTCGCTTAGTATAAACGTAAAACAGCCTGTCGTCAGTTCGGATAAAGTAAAACTTTCAGTTTTATATGAAAACGGAGATTCAGGACACCTGCTGCCGACCGGCGATCCGGAGCGCCATATACAGATTCGAGCGTCAATTGTTGGGTCTGACGGAAAAGAGCTGTCATTTGAAAAAATCAAAATCGGTCAGGAATGGGACTGGGGCGATCCTTCAACGGGGAAGCCTGCAGAAAAAATACACGACAACAGGATGAAGCCGAATGAAAAACGAAACTGGGAACTTGAGCTGAAGCTTCCAGATTCTGTCAGGAAAAATCCCTCATCTGCGAAAATTGTCATTCAGGCCATTCATGTAAGAATGCGAAGCCAGAATGCAAAATATATGATGCAGGCGAAAGGAGTGAATGAGACTTATCTTCCAGATGGTCAGAACATGGTCAGAAATGCAACAGAACATTATCCGTTTGCAAGTTTTATCTATAAAGAAGAGCTGGAATTAAAATCTTCTAAAAAGAAGATTTATTCTATGGAAGAACTGGTAGAACTTTCCAAAAAAGAGAAAGGGAAAAGTCTTGAGGAAAGGCTTTACTGAGTTTTCTTAAAAAGTCTGTAAAGCCAGCCAGTTTTTTCAGCAGCCGCATCCTGATACCGAAGAAGACCCCCCTTCATCAGATGCGGCAGAAGTAGAACATGAGTCAAAATCTCCAAAGTGTTCATCAAATGTGCCGATGATCTGAAAATACTTCGAAAATCTTGTTTTGCTCACCATCAGGGCTGTATTTCCGCAAACGCGCTCCGGTTTGTTTTTTTCAAATATGTGGCCGCCATCCAGGGCAAACGAAAACGGCGATTCTTCAAGTCCTCCTTTGTAGACGGCAATATGGCCGTAATCTTCGCAGCGGTCTTCAAGATTTTCCAGTTTCCAGAGTCTGTAGGTGATAGAATAAAATTTTGCATTTCCAGTCAGATTTTTAATTTCAGGCTTATCGATATTGATTTCATGGCTTGAAATTTCGCGAGGATCTGAAAAACCTGCATTTCTGGCCATGCGGATGAAATCATTGGTATAAAGAGCGCCTCCCAGGCATTCTCCGTGAAGAAGAGGATTGTTTTGAACTTCTTCAGGAAGCCTTCGATCGGCATAAATATCTGAAAAATAAAATTCCCCTCCGTATTTAAGAATATTATATATTTTTTTTAGAACAGAGGATTTGTCCTGAAGAAGATTGATCACGCAGTTCGATATAATAATATCCAACGATTTTTCCGGAAAATGCCTGTCGATCGCTTCGATTTCATCATGGATAAAGTCAGCATTCGGGCCTTGGTATCCGAATTTTTTCATCATACCCGGAAGGTGTTTTTTAGCTACAGAAATTTGAGAATCTGTCATATCAATGCCGAATGCAGATCCTTTTTCTGTTACGAGTTTGGATGCAATATAAACATCTCTTCCTGTTCCGCAGCCCAGATCCAGAACCTTCATCCCTTCAAGAGAAAGCG
>JAOUOA010000172.1 GCA_029880625.1 Spirochaetia bacterium | reverse complement strand
GTGACTGTCTTAAAAAAAATGCAAAAAGCACAGAATTTCCTTATCTCTATTATGATGAAAATTCCAATTCTATGATTCCCTGTCCATCCAGGAATGCAAGACTTGCCATTGATAAAATGCACAAACTGCAGCGTGATTCTGGAATTCCGGGGCGCTACCTCTGGAAATTTATTTCATCAATTGATATTCACAGTGATGATCCTTCGGGCAAGAAAAACCAATCTTTGTTGATCGCTCTGGATAATGCAATTGATACGATCAGTAAATTTGGTTTAGATCAAATCCAGGGCATGTACCTTTACGGGCCCACAGGGTCGGGCAAGACTTTGATGTCCTGTTTTGTATTGAATGAACTGATCCGTCTTTATCTGGCGCCTGTACGTTATGCAAAAATCAGCCGTGATGTTCTTGGAAAACTTCGTGCATCTTTTAATCCTAATTCTGAAATTTACGGAGAAAGCAGAAAAATTGAAGAGGAGCTGGCGACAGTCAAAGCACTGGTCATTGATGATTTCGGTGTGCATAAAGAAACGGAATGGGTGAATTCCGTTCTTTATGATCTGATTGACGCAAGATATGAAAATAATCTTCTCACGATCATTACATCCAATGAACCCATGGAATCGTTGAAAGAAATTTCCAATAAAAGAATTTACAGCAGACTCAGAGAAATGTGTTCTGAAATTCACATGGATATGCCCGATTACAGGCTGCGAAAGGTAAGGAGATATTAAAAGTCCTGAATATGAAAACGAAAGCATATATTTCTCTGGGTTCAAATCGAGGCAACCGCAATCAATTCCTTGCAGATGCTGTTTCTGAAATTGAACTTTTAAACGGAGTAAGGATTCTTCGGAAAACATCTGTTCTTGAAAATCAGGCAATTTTATATACAGATCAGAAGGATTTTTTAAACCAGATTCTGGAAATTGAAACAGATTTTCAGCCTGAAGATCTCCTGAATCATCTAAAGGCGATTGAAGCAAAACTGGGAAGATTAAAAACGTTCCGTTTTGGTCCGCGGGAAATTGATCTGGATATATTGACTTACGGGAAACAGTCTGTCAGCACAGACTCATTAACGGTTCCGCATTCCGGTTTTTATGACAGGGATTATATTCGTACGCTCCTTTCCGAGTTCAGCCTGACGCCGGAGAAGATTTGTCCTCAAATTTCGCTTCCATTTTCCGGCGTTCTGACTTCAAAGGTAAATCAATTGCGAAAAATTTTTGCAGGCAGAACCGACAATGGATAATTCAATTTTCAGAAGTCAGTTTACGCTTGGTATTCTGGGAGGCGGTCAGCTCGGATGCATGCTGATTGAAAGCTGTCTTCCCTATAATATACCTGTATCTGTTCTGGACAGCGATCCAGATGCTCCGGCTTCCAGAATGACCAATCATTTTACGAAAGGCGATATAACAGATTATGAGACCGTTTACCGGTTCGGAAAAACAGTGGATCTTTTAACCATTGAAATTGAAAATGTCAATGTTGAAGCTCTAAGAGCCTTAAAAAGTGAAGGCGTTCAGGTTTATCCAGATCCGGAAACCATTTATCTTGTACAGGATAAAGGTCTGCAGCGGGAGTTTTATCAGAAGCAGGGATTTCCCGTTCCGGAGTTTCTTCTGACAGAAAATGCCGAAGATGTGAAAAAAGCTGCAGATTTTCTTCCTGCTGTCCATAAAACACGGAAGGCAGGTTATGACGGAAGGGGCGTTGTAAAACTGAGAGGCGAAAAAGATCTTGAAAATGCATTCCAGGAGCCGGGAGTCCTTGAAAAATTAATCGATATCGATAAAGAAATTTCTGTGATTACTGCGCGAAGCAGATCCGGAAAAATCATTCATTTTGATCCTGTTGAACTTGTGTTTCATGACGATAGAAATATGCTGGATTATCTTCTGAGTCCGGCAGATCTCAGCGAGCAGATAAAATCGGAAGCGGTCAAGCTTGCCCTGACCATAACGGAATCTCTAGGCATGATCGGAATCCTTGCTGTTGAATTGTTTCTTGATAAAAACGGAAAATTGTTTGTAAATGAAATTGCACCGAGGCCTCATAACAGCGGTCATCAGACCATCGAAGGTTCCTATACTTCTCAGTATGAACAGCACCTGCGGGCAATTCTGGATCTTCCTTTCGGAAGCACGGAGAATATTCTTCCTTCCGTCATGATCAATCTTCTGGGCGAAGACGGTTTTGAAGGAGATGTAACCTATGAGGGGATTGAAGATGCTCTCGGCATGAAAGGCGCCTACGTTCATCTTTATGGGAAAACGAAAACGCGCCCGTTTCGAAAAATGGGGCATATTACAGTTCTTGCTGACAATGTCGGAGCTGCGCTTGAAAATGCAAAAATTCTTCAAAAAAAGGTAAAGGTGAAAGCATGAATCCATCCGTTGCAATCATTATGGGCAGCAAGTCGGATCTTTCCGTTATGAATGAAGCTGCAGATTTCTTAAAAAGCATGGCTATCCCTTTTGAAATCAGCATTGTTTCTGCTCACAGAACTCCTGAGCGAATGTTTGAATTTGCAAAATCAGCGAAAGAAAGAGGAATTGGCGTAATCATTGCCGGAGCGGGAGGCGCCGCTCATCTTCCTGGCATGGTGGCCTCTATGACCACTCTTCCCGTAATTGGAGTGCCGGTTAAATCATCCAATTCCATTGACGGCTGGGATTCAGTTCTTTCCATCCTGCAGATGCCGGGAGGGATTCCTGTTGCAACGGTTGCATTAAACGGAGCAAAAAATGCAGGGATTCTTGCCGCAAGAATCCTTTCTGTATCTGATGAAACACTTTCGCAAAAACTTTCTGATTATCAAAAATCCCTTGAAGAGATGGTTTTAAAATCTGCCGAAGATTTAACATCCGGTTAATTGGTTTTTTCCAGAATGGATTCTTTCTCGAGAAGGGTTTCTACAGGATTGTAAAGCTCTTTAAAGGAAAAGGAATAAATCTGAAAAAGATTTCCTTCCTGATTCTCCAGATAATAAATATCGTTATCTTTGCTGCCGAGGATTTTAAAAGAAACCGTTTCTGCTTCCGTTAGATTTTTCTTGTACACAATTTCAAGAGTAAATGCGCTTTCTTTGTTGATGTCCTGGGGAAGCATGTCGAGAAACTGATCGGCTTTCATTTCAGAGATATCTTCGGGAAGCGTTCCGATTCTGACAGTACCCTGTGCGGGTGAAACCATTCTCCAGATCCCGCCTGCCTTGCTGAGCTGGACATTTCGCCGGGGATCGGTAAATTTTGCGTTGATGGATGTGATTGCGTCTGATTTTACTTTTTCAGGCATCAGACGTCTGTTTCTGAAAAAATCAGTCTCGCCGAATCCAGACGCAGATTTCAGATCGGTCCTTACAAGAAAAATTTCAGATTCATCATTGACTCTTACGTGAGATTCGCCTCCGGTAGTGCTTCTTCCCACATATATGGTTTCTTTATCCTGATTTTCATCTTCAAATGTAAAAGTCATACATTCGCACTTTCCTGCAGCGTTTTCAGAAAATCCCATTTCGGTGTCGTTTTCAGGGGTTCTGGAGAAGGAATAAAATCGTTTTGCTTCTTTGATCGAATTGAAAAATTCTTTGATTCGTTCTGGATCAGCGGCATGGGTGATGGCCGATGCGCCGGATTTGTATTCAAGATCCCATTCAAATTGATCCTCGATCTGATTTTTCTTGATTAATCTGTATTCAAGATCGCCTGATTGTACGGTAATCTGCCTTGTATTTTCCTGAGTCACGGAAAGGATAGATGACGCTCCTTCGTAACCTTTCTGAAACAGGCTGAAAGGATCGTAAAGGTAGGCGATCACAAGAAGTAAAAATAAATTGAATCCGAACAGGGACAGCCCTGTGTTTTCAAGGATTATTTTTCGTGCAGATAATAAATAATTCATTCTGAAAGAACTCCTTCAGGCAATCCTCTCCGTTTATTTCTTTGAAAAATCCTGAATGCCCCGTAGATGCCGATGATCAGTGGAATGCTTAATATAAAAAACCAGCTGAAAAGTGTTTCAAATGTTTTATCGGTCTGGGCCAGAGTATCCAGATATCTGATTTTTGATCTTGCTTCTATTAAATCTGTATCGCCGTAAGCGGCTTCTATTAAGTTCAGAATAAAAGAAAGATTGATTTGAAAAATCTGTGCATTGGTTCTGTTTTGCAGCAGTACATCGGAAACCATATAGGGTGTTCCGATAATGACGATGGATGACTCTGTGCCTCCTGCCTGACCGGAACGGAATTCGTCTGCTTTTGCTTCTTCAGGAAGACTGTCCTGAGAAAAACCACTTTGAAATTTCCCTTTCGCATATACTGCAACGGGAAGCTCTTCCTGTATGATTTCATCTCCCGGACCGGTTCCGATTTTTGCAAGTTCCCTCAGTTCCAGACTGGATGCATTTCGTTTTAATGCAGCAGGCGAAGTCTGAATCAGCGTTTTATATTGAACCTGATTCTGTTTGGATTTCATAACATCAATGCTTGAAAACCATGGAAGGATTACCTGTTCCACGGAGGAAAGCGATGGTATGCTGTCCTGTATTTGTCCGGTTTTTTTTAAATAAACTGCCCATGAGGGGTTTGGAACTTTCTGGATAAACTGTCCCTGGATATCGTCTGCAGCAGCAGCCAATTCCGGTTCAAAAAGGATTTCTCCTCTGATGGAAAATCCGTAATGGGAAAGCCAGAGATTCATATTTTTTAAATTTTCTTCGGGAACCGTGGCGAATCCGCCTCCCGGAGATCCTAAACCGAGACTGGCAAGTCTGGGATCTGTCTGTTCCAGCTGGAAATCAAAACCCTTGAGCATAAGAAGCAGATTTCCCCCGCGCATGATAAACTGATCAAGATGGTAATGTTCGATTGGTGAAAGTTCTGGAAGTCCTGCTAGAATGAGGATCTGGATCCCTGGATGGACCGGTTCTGAAAGAATTACATCAGAAATCAGGCCCAGATCTCTTTCCATAAGAGTTCGAAATCCGAAAAGGTTGTCCTTGCCTTGGTCTGTCTGACGCTGCCAGCGGATGGTTTTCAGACTGCCGTCTGTCTGAACAAAGCCGATTCGGCTTTCATTATCCTTCTTTGTCATTTTTTTAATTTCACGAAGAAAGCGGTATTCCAGATCGTCAATGATGCGTCCATCCTGAACCAGATTCAAAATGGACGATTTTTCGCCCATCTGGATGTAGATGCCGAAATATCCCATTCTCTGTTTGATCTCATCCACACTGCTTTCTTCAATTGGAATTCCTTCAATTCCTCTGGATTTGGCAAGATTCAGTTCCGTTTCAGAGGAAGGCGAAATAATATGAAGCAGAACATTATCGCCCCCGATCCTGTCGATTTCTTCAAGCTGCGAAATGATGGGCAGAAGAATGCTTAAAAGCTCTCCCGGAACTTCTTTTGAAATAAATGCTTCCACAACGATTGGTTCTTTCAGACCGGAAAGAACTTTTTCGGAACTGTCTGTGATGGAGTTAATTTGATCCCGGCTGAGATCAAATCGGCAGTTTGTTTTCACGGCGATACCGTTTAGAAGAAAAAACAAAAGTACAATATTGAAGTACTTTAACGGTCTGTTCTGGTTAATGTAAAACAGGATGTCTTTCAACGTTCTCTCCTTAAAACCCAGACATTGATTGTAATCATGAGTGCGATGAAAGAAATGTAATAAAAAATATCTCCCGTATCAAGAAGCCCTCTTGAAAAACTTGTAAAATGATAGCTGTGCGAGAAAAAACCGACCACTCTTGCCATACCGGGCGATAAATGCTGACTGATGATATAATAATTGCTCAGAAAGATAAAGAGACTTGCAAAAAAGATAAGGATAAAAGCAACAATCTGTTCTTTGGTTATGACAGAGATGACCATTCCCAGAGATACATATGCGCCTGCCATGAGGACAGAACCGATGTAAAGTGCAACTGTAGTTCCCACATCCATATTTCCCAGAAAAAAAACTGCAGCGGCAAGAGGGAGCGAGGCAAAAATCAAGCCGCTGACAAATGCCCATGCCGCAAGAAATTTTGCCGTAACAAGAGCGAGATCTGAAAGGGGAAGGGTGCGGAGCACTTCGATGGTTCCCGCTTTTCTTTCTTCCGCCCAGATCCGCATGCTGATGGCAGGAACCATTAGAATAAATGTAACAGGAAGAAGGTTCATATAGGAACGGATGCTTGCTTCTTTTGCTTCGAAAAAGGCCGGGACAATATCAAAAATTCCAAGAAAGAAAAAAAGAAAGTTAAAAAACAGGCAGCTGACTCCGAATACGTAACCTATGGGAGTATTAAAATAGTTCCTGATTTCTCTCAGAAAAATATATTTGATTCCATCCAGTCGTAAGTTCATTTTAATTTTGTTCAACTCGCTTGATCATTTTT
>JAOUOA010000170.1 GCA_029880625.1 Spirochaetia bacterium | reverse complement strand
GCATATGCGTTTAACCTGTAATTTTTTTGACCTATTACCGATCGCTCATTGAACAATGAGAATCTGTTTTCCCGGCTGAATCTCCCTGTAAAATAAAAAAAATAGCAATTGACTTTCATGGTATTCATAAAATTATCTAAAATAAATCAAAAAAACATTTGAATCTGAAATATGAACCTGAAAATTAATTTATTAAAATTATCCAGAGGCTCTTATAACAGCACTCTCACAAAAGAGAAACAGAAAAAGCGCCTTTTATTTCTTCTGATTTTTATCTTCTTATCTTCAGCAAATTCAATATTTGCAGAAAATGAAGAAAAGAAATCCATATCGCCTGTGTCCGCTCTCTGGCGTTCTGCTATATTTCCCGGATGGGGCCAGATGCACAGAGGAGACAATTTATCGGGAAAAATTTTCGGAACAACTTTCCTTGTAACAGTTTTATATAACTATCAATTAAGGCTTGAATATAAGAAAAATCTTGATCTGTACAACAATCAGGCTGCAATTAGCTATTTAATTCCCCAGAGACCCGTTCTGATCCCTTTATTTGCTTTGAATTTAATTCAAACGCAATCCTATTATGAGCAAACCAAAACAAATATAAAAAATGTAAACCGCTTTACCTATCTTCTGACGGGCATTTATCTGTGGAACCTTGCCGATGCGTATTTTAATTTTCAATACAGAAAAAAAGACAAATCAGCAGAGTATAACAAACCTTCTTTTTACTTTATTGCAGTTCCCGAAAAAACAGATCGGGGCAAGAGAGTTTCGGGAAATTTTACAATCCGCATGGCATTTTAAGGGTAGGGATGGTTCATGAATCTTCAATTAAAACAAATTCTTTTTACAGTTTTTTTAATCATAGTTACGGCTAGCAGCTGCATAAAAAATCCTGCAGATAAAGAACAGGAAAATCTCATTGTTTTTGCCGGACTGCTTAGAGCCGTTGCAGCACAGACAACTGCGACAAGAGTTTACGGACAGTTCGGCAATTTTTCAGTTAATACGGCAAACCTCGGCGGCATATCAGCAGGCAGTTTGTCCAATCCTTATAAAACGGCCATTGATTCATCCGGCGGACTTTATGTGGCGGATAGACTTAACAATCGAGTCTTATATTATCCGGCGGGCTTTACCACTGCAACAAAAGTTTACGGACAATTCGGCAATTTTAGCTGCGGCATCGCAAATAACAATGGAACTTGTGCTGCAGGTTCGCCTTCTGTATATAACCTCTCAAGTCCTGCCGATGTTACTGTCGATGCCTTCGGTGGACTCTATGTGGCTGATTCCGGCAACAATCGAGTTCTATATTATCCCGCAGGTTTCGCCACTCCAACAAGAGTATACGGACAGTTCGGTAATCTTTCATGCGGCGTCACAAATAATAATGGGGCATGTACTTCAGGAACATCTTCTTCATTTAATCTAAACGGCCCCTCAGGGATTGCCCTTGATTCGACTGGAGGGCTTTATGTTGCTGACTTTTTCAACAATCGTATATTATATTATCCCGCAGGTTTTACTGCTGCTACAAGAGTATACGGACAATTCGGAAATTTTGGCTGCAGATTCGCAAATAACAATGGAACTTGTGCTGCAGGTACGCCTTCTGCATTTAATCTGAAGAGTCCCCAGGGAATTGCCGTTGATTCATCTGACGGACTCTACATAGCTGACGGCGGAAACCAAAGAGTTCTGTATTATCCGAAAGACATCACCATTCCGGCAAAAGTTTACGGACAGTTCGGTAATTTTACAACTGGAATCGCAAACCCTGGCGGTATATCGGCAAACAGTCTTTCAGGTCCGTCGGGGGTTACTGTTGATATCTCTGGAGGGCTTTATGTGGCAGATTGGGGTAACAATCGCGTATTATATTATCCTGCAGGCTTCACCTCGGCGACAACTGTGTACGGACAGTTCGGGAATTTTTCATGCGGCATCGCAAATAACAATGGAACCTGTTTTGCATCACTGACATCTGGCAACAGCCTGAGCAGCCCCACAGGAGTTACTGTTGATCCCTTCGGCGGACTGTACATTTCTGAATCGATAGGCAACAATCGGGTTCTGTATTTTCCTCCGGGGATATAAGAACTTCCTTCAGGTCTGCAGACATATGTAATATTTCAAAATTTCCAGGGGGGACTTTTTTAAGTGGTTCGCCGCGATCTTCATCGGTTTTTCTTTCTATTATTGGATTGACGGATCAGCCAGAATGAGAATTCCGTAGTTTTAACTCCATGAAATTCAAGCATATCACAGATCTTGTGGGGAAAACACCCCTTGTAAAACTGGAAAGAATCTCTCCCAATCCCAAAGTAACCATTCTTGCCAAATTGGAAGGTCAGAATCCAGGCGGCTCTGTTAAAGACAGACCGGCTTTGTCCATGATCACCCGGGCAGAAAAGCGAGGCGATATCGGTCCCGGCATTAAACTCATTGAGCCCACAAGCGGAAATACAGGCATTGCCCTTGCCATGATTGCTTCAGCAAAGGGCTATGAGATTGAACTTGTCATGCCCGAAAGTGCAAGCCGTGAAAGAGTGAAAACCATGGAATCTTACGGAGCAAAGGTCATTCTCACACCTGCAAAAGAGTCCATGGAAGGCGCCATCGATTATGCAAGAGAGAAGGTGGCAGGCGGCGGATACTTCATGCTCGATCAGTTTTCCAATCCTGACAATAAAAGAGCCCATTATAAAACAACGGGTCCTGAAATCTTTAAAGCTACGGATAAAAAAATCACCCATTTTGTTTCGTCCATGGGGACGACGGGAACCATCATGGGCGTTTCGCGCTTTTTAAAAGAAAAAAATAAAAAAATCCAGATAATCGGAGCCCAGCCAACAGACGGTTCCTGCATCCCCGGAATCCGACGCTGGCCCAAAGAATATCTTCCGAAAATTTATGAACCCGAGCGCGTGGACAGGATCATTGACGTTTCTCAGGCCGATGCAGAGACGATGACAAAACGCCTTGCAAAAGAAGAGGGGATTTTCTGCGGGATGAGTTCCGGCGGAGCCGTCTTTGTGGCATCAGAACTTGCCCGGGAACTGAAGTCCGGCATCATTGCAGTAATCATCTGCGACAGAGGCGATCGCTACCTTTCCACAAGTCTGTTCGGGTAAATCCAAAGACCGTTTGAATGGAACATGAAAGAGGGGCGAACCCTGTGATGTCTCAGTATGAAGGCATTCCTGAAGCTGATTGCTAATTAAATTCAAATTGCGGCAAACTGCAGTAGTATAGATGCTCAGATTTGAAAAAATAAGAAATGCCAGTGATATTCTCATGGAAAAGCATGGAAAGATTCTTGATTTTCGGGTTAAAATACAGGGATCCCGTATTTTTCAATCTTTGTATTGAGAGTATTGACGGAAATCCCCAGCTCATTTTTAGTTTTTGTTTTATTATAATTATTTTTCAGAAGGCATTCATGGATAACCACTTTTTCTCCTTCTTCAAGCGGAGTGAGTCTTTCATGGTTTGCCGGTACAGGTTCAGATCCTTTTGACGTAAACTTCTCAAGCACGCCGTCATCCGAATCAAGAATTTCCTTGACGATGACCCTTTCAATTTCAAAGGCATTTCCGCTCCACCAAAGAGAAAGTGCTTTTTCCATAAAACTTCTGGATATTTTTTTAATTTTGTAAGTTCTGCTGGAACGGTTAAAGCCCAGAATCGTTTTTAATATAAGGAAGAAAATATCTTCTTTGCGGTTTCGGAAGGGGATGGTTTCAATTGAAAACTTTTTCAGAGTCTGATACACAGGATGCTCTAAAAATTCACCAGACTTAAAAATCCGGGGCGAAGCTGTAAAATAAATATAAAAGCCGTTAGACTGATTCGATAGAAAGGTTTCAAGAAAATCATAACCGGAAGGCTTTAAATTTTCGATTCCTGCAAGCAGAAGTCCGTCTTCTGATCGATCTGGTTGTTCCAGAAATACAGTTACACGTCTCTTAAATTCATACTCGGAGACAGCGTGACAGGAAATCTCAGCAATTTTTTTCCCGTTCCTGGAATGGTGCGCGATTTCCGCAAGACCTTTTCGCGATGTTCCAATTTCGCCATAAAAAAGCAGAGGAAAATTAGCCGATGCATGGCGTACCGTATCCATGACCAAACTGTAGAAATTTTTTGATAAACAGATTATGGAGTTTCCAAAGGAAGCCCGGCACCGTTCTTCATGAGACATGATGAAATTTTCATAATCCTCAGGTTCAATCCAATCGCTTCCTTTTAAAAGTTCCTTTTCGGTCAGAATGCCCACCGAATTTTGAGGAAGCTGTTGGAGAGGGACTATTTCTTCAAAATTAATTTCCCGGACTTCACCGATACCATCTTTTAAAGGAAGGGAAAGGAGTTTTTTACTGGAATCGCGTTTCAGATGCTCTGGCAGCCTCTCGTTTTCATTACGAAATTCTACCTGAAGTGCTGTGAACAATTTCTGCAGACGGAAAAGCTGATCGTCATCAGCTTCTTTTGCAAAAGAATTCCTGAGTATCCTGTACTGCCGGTCAAGAATTAATACTTTTCCGTTTATGAGAATATAGCTGATCGCGAAAAAAATTGCAAGAACGCTCATCTGCCCCAGCATAATAGACGGCGCGCCTTTAAAAATGAGAGGAATGATACTGACGCCGAAAAGACTAACGGCGGACATAACGCTTGCTGAAATGATAATATAAAGCAGCTGGATTTTCAAAACCTGCTCTTCTGATTTTCTCATGGCAGTAAGAGTCTGATAAAATGCAAAAACAAAATACAGGAGATAAAAAATAACGGAGTAAGGATACAGAATTCCGTAATCCATCTGGAGGATTTTATCGCCGTAGTTTACACCAGAAATAATCCAGTCTGTAAAACTCAGAACAAAAAAAACAGCGCTCAAAGCCTGAAAAAAAAGGAAGAGGGGATTTCTAATATTTTTATCTAAAATTCCTCCTATTGCAAAAATAAAATAAACCAGCGAATTAACAAAGATAAACGAAACAGCATATGCAATTTCAATCATGGACATCCGTATGCCATCGGGAAGATATGGATACCTTGCCGTCAGAGTAAAATGAACCCAGAGATAGGTGCTTAATAGAAAAAACAGAAAGTATAATAAAATTTTCCCCGAAGGAATTTTTTTATAGTATCGTATTACCATCCAGAGAGAAAGAACATCCAGGATAAAAATACCCGCAGTGTTTATAAAAAATGTCAGCAAAGCTTTTTCCATTTAAAAAATTAATGATTTATTACTCAATGTCGTATGCAGGCGTCTCTGTAAATGAATATTTTTTATCGAAAGCAGAAACGCCTGCAGGCATAAAAGACTTAGACTCTACCTCCCGATGCTGAATTCCGTAATATTTTTTTATGATTCATTTCAATCTTTTCCGCTACCTCATTGAAATTTTTTATTAAATCTTTTACAATAATGTAGGAAGCACAAGACACAGCGCCCGGAAAATACTCCTTTTTTTTAAGAATTATCATTTTGATTCCCAGAGTAATTGAATAAAATCTGTGCAGAGGAAGATAATTTTCTCCAATAAATAAATTATTTTCAAATCCTGTAATCAGCCTGTAAACATGATAAAATAAATTCCAGATCAATGCCACAGAATAATTTTTCTTAAATCCCAGCTTTTCCAGTTTATCTTTATCGACGACAATCCTTCCTCCATGCCAGATTTCCGGCGGTTTTAATTTTAACTCATCACAAAGATCTTCTATACTGAGACCAAAAAAGTCCTGAAAAGGGAACCTTATGTCGCCTTCCTTTTTAACAAGACGAAACGTTGCCAGAATATCAGGAGAATTTCTGTGTTTTATTGCGAGAAAAATGCCATGAGGAGCATACCGAACATCTTCCAGATACATTTTTTCCACATCCTTCTCTCCGATCCAGCTATTCATGATATAGCTTTTGATAGCCAGACTGGTGAAATCATGAGAATGTTCCTGTCCTATTTGCCAGACTTCAAAACCATTCTCTTCCTCAGAAATCTTAATATCCTTTTTTGACCCTAGTGTATACATATTTCACTCCTTTGTAAAATTTTGAATACACAATAATTGCAGCAGGCACAGTTTAAAGAAATATTTTAAACATATATTAATTATTGAAATTTTCGGGAATTGCGTAATATCAGATACTTGTCGGGCTAAATAAAGAAGGGAACTTTGAATCTAAGACTCCTGATCGCCGCAAAAGACGGTAGATAAAGTTATGATTCAAATCATAAGCATGAATGAGGTTTGAATTGCGATTTTTCTTGTTTTAAGAGGGCGTGACAGATTCTTGAGCTTTTATTGCAATCAATGGCGCAGATAAACAAACTGCAATAAGGTTGATTCATTCGTATCATCAGGGATTTTCCATCATGATAAATATCATATCTGAA
>JAOUOA010000169.1 GCA_029880625.1 Spirochaetia bacterium | reverse complement strand
ATGAACTCGCACGTACAGGCTGCCGTATGGAGCATAGGCCCCGGTCCGGAAAATTCGCTCAGAAATACGGAGAAAATCTTTTTATGGGTACTGTGGGCTACTATACGGTAAAAGATGCTGTAAAATCCTGGGAAAGCGAAAAAAAGGATTATCACGGAGGTCCCATTAAAAACGACAGAAATTTTTATAAAATCGGACATTATACTCAGCTGATCTGGAAACAAACTACGCATGTGGGATGCGGTCAGGTGGAATGCAAGCGTAATTTAATTGTGGTCTGCAACTACAATCCTGCGGGAAATATGGTCGGCCGCACTCCTTTTGACTGAAACCTGCTGGTGACGTGCTCTGGGAAAAATGATGCGAATCAGGAAAACCGGCCTGCAGCAGCTTCATCCGCAGAAAATCCAGCATTTTCTGCGGATTTTGTCTTGAATCTCAATCCGGCAATCAGAACACGGACTATTCATTCAGCCATTCAGCCGCTTCAAGCGCATGGTAAGTAAGAATCATATCTGCGCCTGCCCGTTTGAAAGCGAGCAGGGTTTCAAGGACTGCCTTTCTGTAATCGAGCCAGCCGTTTTTTGAAGCTGCGCGAAGCATCGCATATTCTCCGGATACGTTGTAAACTGCTACCGGTACGCTTGAAACTTCCGAAAGTGCGCGCACCACATCAAGATAGGGCATGCCAGGTTTGACCATGATGAAATCAGCGCCTTCCTGAATGTCCAGTTCTGCTTCGCGTATGGCTTCCCGGCTGTTTGCAGGATCCATCTGATAGGTTTTTTTATCGCCTTTTTTTGGAGCACTGTTCAAAGCATCCCTGAAGGGTCCGTAAAAGGAAGATGCATATTTCGCTGTATAAGAAAGAATGCCTGTGTCTGTAAAACCTGCTTCGTCCAGGGCACTGCGGATAAAGGCAACCCGCCCATCCATCATATCTGAAGGAGCTACAATATCTGCGCCTGCTTTAGCCTGCGAGACAGCCATTTTCCCGAGAATGGGGAGGGTTTCATCGTTTAAGATTTCACCTGTCTTTTCATCCACCAGGCCGTCATGCCCGTCCGAGCTGTAGGGGTCCATGGCTACGTCCGTAATCAATGTCAGATCGGGAATTTCTTTTTTGATTATTTTTACAGCATTCTGGTAAATACCTTGATCGTTAAAAGATTCAGAAGCGTACCTGTCTTTTTTTGCTTCTTCGATTGCAGGGAAAAGAGCAATTGCCGGAACTCCCAGGCTGTAAAGTTTTTCTGAAACTTTCAGAATGTGATCCAGACTCATTCGGTAGCTTCCCGGCATGGAGGAAATTTCTTCCTTTTGATTTTCCCCTTCAATAAGAAATAAAGGCATTATTAAATCAGAAGCTAAAAGTTCATTTTCCCTTGCAAGTGAGCGGATCGATTCTGATTTTCGATTTCTTCGCGGTCGAATCATCATGATTTTACTCTTTTAATTCAAAGCAGAAGCTGCTTTAGGAAGATAGTTCTGGTATTTTGACTGCATATTGTAAATTTCCTTTGCATCTTTGATTACATCTGCAAGAGTATCGGGAGTGATTGCCTGCTTGGGATCATCGCCGATTCCGTTTTTGGGCGAAATGTGGGTTTCAATGCAGAGCCCGTCTGCTCCGTATGAAATCCCTGCAAGGGCTGCATGAGGAACATAGATGGATTTTCCCATGGAATGCGAAGGATCGATAATAACGGGCGCCCATGTTTTCTGTTTTAAAAGAGGAGTGATGCTTTCGTCAGGATGATTTCTGTAACCGTCCACTGTGGGAACCGTTCCTCTGGGGCATAAAAGGACATCAGGATTTCCTCCTGCAACGATATATTCTGCAGCGCAGATAAATTCGTCAATGGGCCCCATGTGCATGCTTCGCTTCAGGAGTATATGGATGTTTTTGCCTGCGGTTAATTCGCCCACCTTCTTTAAAAGAGCATAGTTCAGAGCATTCCTGGCTCCGATTTGAATCATATGACATCCTGCTTCTATTGCGATACGTAGCTGGGTTTCGTCCATTACTTCCGTGCTTACAGGTATGCTGTATTCGTTTGAAGCATTCATTAAAATTTCTATAGCTTTTGAATCTCCCTGGTAGGCATGAGGGCTGGTTCGCGGTTTCCAAACACCTCCGCGAATGGCATCCGCACCTGCTTCTTTTACTGCATGAGCTGTTTCCATAAAATAATTGGGATTTTTTGGATCGATGGTGCATTGACCGGCTATGACAAGAAGTTCTTTTCCAAGAGTTTTTCCTGCCATGCGGATGCTTCGGTTTCCCAGTTCTGATTTTACATCCATTAATTTGTACTGGGACTGAATGGTGTCAACCTTCCAGACATAAGAAAGGCCTTCCAGTCTGTTTATCATCAGCTCATGTCTTTCATCGCCCCGGATTGCATAAATGGTTCTTGTGGTTCCAGGAATCGGGGTGAGGCTGCATCCAAATTCACTGAGAATTCCCAGTACTTCATTGAATTGTTCATCTGTAAATTTTTCCGCCTTCGGAAGTATCATAATTACCCCTCAAAATTTAATATGTATGGATTTTAACCCGGCTGATGAATTCTGAAAATATAAAATATCCTGTAACAGAACCTAAAATTAATTTTGACTGCTATATGCTTTCACTTTAATTAAGATTAGAAATTTATAAAATGTCAGTTATCGTTAATTTCACAGGGAATATCTCCTGATTGAAACTGTGCAGTTCTCAATTAAGTTTATTTTTCAGCTGATATCCACGAAATAATCCATATTTTTACAAGCTACAAAATTTTTATTTTTATTCCTTTGATAAAATTAATTTTCCTGAGCGGAAGATTCCAGAAGGGCTCTAATTTTGTTTTTTAATTGAAAAAACTTACCTCCGAATTCCATTCCCATCATGGAAAAAGGAAAATGATTCCAGTGTTTAAGAAAAAACTGGATCAATTCTTTTTGTTTTATTTTCTCTGCTGTGATCTGAATTTTAGGTTCCGTTAACGTCTCTTTTAATTTGGGAGCATGCCCTTCGGAAAGCGGCAGAACCTTGATTCCAAGTTTCACTGAAAGATCCATCAAACCTTCCAGAGCTGTTTTGTTTTTCTGTGTTAACCGGTCTGAATAGCCACCAGGACGGTACATTTCCAGGCTGCAGGTTCGGTTTACTCTTTGAAGGGCATAGTATGTATAGCCGGAACCTCGTATATGGCTTTGCTGATTTTTTGCCTTAAAATCAGCGCCTGCAGTATAGAGTGATGCGAAACCTGCAAGTCCTGCAAGGATAAGAGCAAGCCCTGCAAGATTTCTGCTGGGGTTTTCCCAGAAATCAAGTTTAGCATATTCACACAGGACCTGATCAAAAGGAAAAGATGATGGATAGTAGATGATGTCGGAAAAAAAATCATCTAGAACGGAAGGGCCCGGCAGCCATGACAGTACAGGAATAGAAGACGGAAAAGGAATCTTTTTCAGTTTCTGTGCTGCACTGAAATGGTATTCTGTTCCTCTGCCTGCATCAATGCTTAGAATTAAATCCGGGACAATTTGGTTGGCGAGAAGGGGAGCAAGAGCTGTATCCGAGGAAATGATCAACATTTTATGCAGATTTTTTTGAATAGGTTTGAGATCATCTAAAAGGCCCGGGCCGGCTCCGCAGAAAAGACATCCGTGATGTTCGGAATGAAGAGAACGTATCAGGGGAAGGGTGTTTTTTTCCAGAATTTTTCCAAAAAAATTAAAAGTCCATCGCCGGAAAAATCTATCGGTTGAAGAGCGGTCGGTATTTTCAGGCTGTAATAAATCCTGAAGAATCTCAGGCCAGAGCCTCAGAAGAGAGGGAAGAACCACAGCTTCCCGTTTCTCTCCTGAAAAGCTGCTTAAGTCATCAGCAATGATGGCTCCCAAGTTTTTTAATTTCTGAATTCGGCCTTTTTGATTGAGGTAGGTACGGATGGATTGAAAAGGTTCAAAAAATATAAATTCAATATCAGGAAATTTTTCCAGCAGAATTGGTATATGATATCCCCATCCTATTCCTATAAATATTACCTGTTTTGATAAAAATTTAAAACAGCTGCTGATGCGTTCTGCTTCTTTCAGAGGGTTATATCTGGAATGTATTGGAATTCCGTTAATCAGGAAATTAATAATTCCTGATTTCTCTTCAATTTCAATATGAAAATTGGATTCTTTCAGTCTTCAATCATTCCTCGTCATCTTTGACGCTGTCATCATCTGAATCGTCGTCATCATCTGAATCGTCATCATCATCTGAATCGTCATCATCATCTGAATCGTCATCATCATCTGAATCGTCATCATCATCTGATTTCTCATCTGCTTCATCGTCAGCATCTGTGTTTTCAGAATCATCTACATAAACTTCAGGAGGAGCGGTTTCACCAATTTCATCCAGATCTTCATCGAGCTCATCTGCAACAGGAGCAGCGCTTCCGGTTGTGCTGAAAACAGCATCGAGCGCTGAACTGGATTTAGTGGTTGCACGGAGTTCTTCTTCAAGAGCTCTTCTTGCTTCATCGTCAATAAAATCCCATTTAATCATTCCTTCAGAAAGAGCGTACATAGCTTTCACTGCAGGTTTACGATTCAGCATTTTTTTAGGGATCTCAATTTGATCCAGGCTGTCGATTATCTTGAATCCGGCTACCGTTGATGCATATTTTTGGTTTGCGGATATTTCCAATAGTTTGGAAATTTCAAATTCTGTTGACATGTACACTTCCGTGGGATTTTAATGCCATCACTTCATGATTCATGAATCTGTCAATCTTTTTCAAGCTTGTCAGTGGAAAAGAATCCCATTCTTTGGTTAAAATGTCGAAAAAAAACAAAACGTTCTTTTCTGCTGCAGTTTTTCTGATTTTTTCGTTTTTCTGTACACCCCGAGCCCCATTTCAAATGGAGACATGGAGCGGAAGGCTTCTTGATGGAACACCTGTCCGTCTGGGAGACGTCAATTCTCAAATCCTGATCTTAAATTTTTACAGTCCAACCTGTCAGCCCTGTATTGAGGAACTTCCAGCGCTTGAGATTCTTTACGAAACGGCAAAGAAGAAAAATGCTTCAATGTACATCGTTCTTGAAGGAAATCCTCTCAGTCATGGTCTGGAAGAGAGGGGAAATGAAGAGGAAAACTATATTGAAATCCGCAACAGAATGCAGGAGGATGTCATGAAGTATGCTATCAGCATCCCCGTTCTGATTATTGATGCCCGATTTCCGGTTTTTGGAGAGGGCGGCCTGATCACTGGAACTCCAGAAACGATTCTTCTCAAGACCCAGCCCCTTGTTTTGAAATATAATTTTGTAGGTCCCATTGCATCTACTGGAACTCTGGAAGAAATTAAAAAAGACGAAAGGCTTTCTTTTATACTGGCCCGGCTGAATGAATTATGAAACAGCTTAAACTTTCCTGCGCCATTATTACTTTTAATGAAGAAAAACAGATTAAGGACTGCATTCAGTCTGTTCATGATTTTTGCGATGAAGTAATTGTGCTGGATTCTCATTCAACGGATCGAACAAAGCAGATCGCAGAGTCCTTTTCCGGTGTCCGTTTTTTTGTTCATGATTTTGACGGGCATGTTCAGCAGAAAAACCGAGCCCTGGATCACTGCAGAGGCGAATGGATTTTAAGTATTGACGCTGACGAAAGAGTGAGTCCTGAGCTTGCAGCTTCCATTCTGAAGTTTATCGAAACTTCGCCTAAGAAAGGAGCAAGGATTAACCGACTGACATACCATATGGGGCGTTTCATCCGTCATGGCGGCTGGAAGAATGCAAGATACCGCCTGATCAGAAAAGATCAGGGAAGATGGGGAGGCGAAAATCCGCATGACGAGATTTTTATACAGGATCAGTCTTCATGGAAAAAAATTCTGGACCGTCCTTTATCTGGCGATTTGATCCATTATTCTTTTACCGATCTAACCCATCAAATTGATACGATCAATAAATTTTCCAGCATTGTTGCATTTAACCGTAACGGAAAAAATAAAAAATTCAGTCTGTTAAAATTACTCTTCAAGCCTCCTGTAAAGTTTATTGAAATGTATCTGGTAAAAATGGGTTTTATTGACGGGCTTCCGGGTTTTATTATTGCTGTTTCAAGTGCCTTTTCCGCTTTTTTAAAAGCAGCAAAACTGTATGAACTTCAGAAAACAGGGCTGGAAAGACCTTCCAATTTAAGAAAAGATTATAAAATTCAGGATAATTCAGAATAATATAAAATAAATTATCGAAATAAAAGAGTGAGAATCATGAAATTTGCATTAACAAAGAAAGATATTCTTGCAGTCCGCTTTCAAATGATTGCGGATTATATTATTTTCCCTTTCACAGGTTATTTTATAATTTCTATTATTTATATCTTGATGAAAATGAAAATACGGAATCTGAGCGAACACAGGGCGATGTTCAG
>JAOUOA010000168.1 GCA_029880625.1 Spirochaetia bacterium | reverse complement strand
CCGCGTTTGACAGTGGCAACAACAGTACCTCCATGCGAAGCAATATTTCGCACATTAAGAGTGGAAGCGATTACCTTGACCTTTCCCTGAGAAAAGGAATCATCTGCAGAAATTCCATTTAATGCAAATACGGCTGCTATGAGTAAAATAACAGCCGCCTGAATCTTAAATTTCATTTCAATACATCCCCTGTCCTGAAGATGCAGCAGTTCCTTCAATTTTAATTTCGCTCACACAGGTATCAGGATCCCGTCCTTTATGAACTCCGTCAATTCGAAAGGTCAGAGAAATTACAGGAAATGAGATCATCTCGGGAAAAATAGGCTGGTAATCGTAGTTATCATCCTGAAGTTCCGCAGTAAGAGAATCACTTCCTTCGTCAAAGGCTGAATAAAATCCAATATTCATTTTTGATACTCTGTTGTTCATCTTAAACAGCTCTTCGCTTTTTGTCCAGCCCGTTACAATTGATACCTGCTGAATATTTACAGGATTGTCAAAATTTACCGTTACCGTTTCGCCCACTCCGTCATCGCCGGATTTGCCTTCGCACCATGCTGTCTGAAGACTGCCGTCAAATAAATTACGGGGATCAAACTCAAGCTCCTTGCCCTCTCCGCGGGAATACTGAGAAGATGCGCTTACTGAGGCCTTTCCTATTCCAGGCAGAGTTACGCTTTTGGTCACCTGAGATTTATCTTTTCCTAAATTTTTATTCTCGATATAGGCTTCCTTGCCGGGATACTGAATTAAAGAAAACTGCTCATCTACCTTTTCAAGCTGAAAGGCTGCCTGACCGGCTCTGACACGGCCTGTCTTGGGGCTCTTGGAATTGGGTCTTGTATATAAATCTGAATCGCGGATTACAATTACTGTTTCAAGTGCACCTTCACGAATCCATCGGTCTTCCAGCCAGCCTGATGTTGATACTCCGTCAATCTGTACTTTGGAATATCCTTTTCCATCCACTTCTTTTTTTTCCAGTACAATTACATATTCTCCGCGTTTGATTAAGCTGTTCGGTACATATACGGGTTTTTTGGCTCCGGGAACCTCTACAAGAGCCACATCCACGACCGCTGTGCTTTTTTTATCTCCACAGGATGCTGCTAAAATGGCAATCACTGCTATTATGAAAAAATTCTGTAATGTATTTTTCAACTTTCTTCTCCTTGGTTTTTTATTTTCCTTTATCTCAATTTTTTGAATGATGATGGGAACAAGCCTTATCTGTAAAGGATTATTCTGAAAAAACCAGTTAAATGCTCTGTTTATAGCAGAATCAATCATCTTGGAATTCGATTTTATTTTGACTGAACTGTTAATATCTGATTAAAAATTTACAGAAATTTTCAATTTTTTAAGTCCTGGATTTAAATCCAGGGCGACCAATCTGGTTTTCTATGCCATAATTAGGTAATATCAATCCGCAGGGGTGAAGAAGGTTTGAGTCAAATATTTTACATAAGGAGAAAATGAAATCGCCTGAATTTCAAAATAAAGCCATGATGACCATTGTAATAATATTTCTGACCTTTATATTCATATTCTTTTCACTTCTGGTGATGACTCATAAAACATAACTCAGATCCCATTCTATAAAAAATAAAGAAATTCAGTTACCGGATAAAATCCAAATAAAAGCTTACTGACTTAAGATAGATTTATTTTTCTATAACAAGCCTGTACGTAAAAAATGCAAGGATCAAAGCAATAAAGGCAAGAATCATTTTTATAAAAGTAATTCCAGATGCAAGATTTGCCATTCCATTGATGATAAAATAGATAAACATTATCCAGAAAAATAAGTTAATCCATTCATCAAATTTCTGCGTTTTAATGTAGCCTACTTTGACTGCAAGAGCCGCTCCAAAAAGGAATGTAACGAAAAGAACAATCAATTGAAACTGAAGCGTGGGATCTTCTTCCTCTTCTGTAAAATTTCCACCCCATAACATATCAAACGGAATGACTCCAAAGATAACAAGAATCTGAAGGACGGCTATGACAGCAGATGCTCCGATCAGGATATTTCCTGCAAGTTTTACACTGATCCAATTTTTCATAATGGATGCTGTCTCAGATAAAGTCCATAATGTAAAGAGAAATTAACACACTGAATATCATAGAGAATTTATTTTATGAGCAAGCCGATCAGGGGAAAGGCTATGGAAACAGCTGCAGCATAGATGCTGTAAAACAGCAGGAACCGGGAAATTACCTCATTGAGTTTTTCGTAGGTATTCTTTTTTTTGAAAAAATAAAATGTAATGGTACAATAGAACAGAAAGGTTTAAAAAAATCAGAAGATTAATAAACAGTCCGTCAATGGAAAAAGGAGTCAAACCTGTAAAAGTAAACCAGTAAACTGTTCCTGCAATAATAATTAAATCGATCAGCAACGTAACGGCGATGAGAAATATGTTGGCATAGTCAAAAACCATGAAATTTTCAATATGAGAACGGTTCATCAAAGTAAAAATGATTAAAGCAAGAGAAAAAACAAAAGTAGATTGAATACAATCAGAGCGACCGCAGCAAGAAAGCTGAAAACACGCAAAAGAGAAGGCATTATCTATGATATTTTATCTCTGAATTTTTCAGAATAAAGGGCAAAAAAAGGCGTACATAAAATGCCGTACACAACAAAACATTCCAGAAGGAAATCCGATATATCTTTTCCGAGAAGTGAAAAAAGAGCAAGGATCATCAGAGTCAGTATGATTTCTCCGATCAGAATGACTGCAGAAAGAACGGCAAGATTTCCGTTCAGCTCAATATATTGCAGACGCTCACGGTTGAACATCCGGTTCTTTCTGCTAGAGAGTCTGCAGAAGATCTGTAAATACACGTTCGTACTTTCGGTAGAGATTTTCCAGTTCTTCCGGATTCTCTCTGTTTCTTTCCAGATCTTCTCTGGATAAATGGGGCAATTTCATATTCCTTTTTACAGATTCCCGGCGATCAAAATTTGTTCAAGGTATTTTTTAACTTGTATTATTTTCTTATCCAGAAAACCTATTGCTATGAAATCATTTGATTATGATATCCTGATCATAGGCTCAGGTCCCGGCGGAAAAGAAGCAGCGATTACGGCAGCCCAGGCGGGGAAAAAAGTCGGCATCATCGAACGAAAACCGCATCTCGGCGGCGTAAGCCTGCAGACTGGAACCATTCCCAGCAAGGCTCTCAGGGAAGCAGCCTATCTTCGCTCACGTTTTGCCGCCAGAGGAATGCGCAAGGCCCTGGGAAACATGCGGGCAGCCAGCGACAGTGAATTTTTAATGGAAGCGATCCAGACAAAAAATTCAATCATTGAAAAACAGGAATCTCTCCTTTTAAGTGAATTCATGCGGCACGGAATTTCCATCATTCCCGGAGAAGGGAATTTTCATGACGAACATACAATCAAGGTCCGTACGTCTTCGGGTCAGGAAAGCACAGTCAGTGCTAAATTCATAATCCTGGCGACCGGTTCACGCCCAAGACGTCCGGAAGACATCCCATTTGACAGGGAAGTCATTCTTGACAGCACATCTCTGTTAAAAATCCGCAGGCTTCCCGAATCCATGATTGTTGTCGGCGGGGGAGTCATCGCCTGCGAACTGGCGACCATGTTCACCATGTTGGGAGTCAGCATTACCATGATTGATCCTCATCCTCAGCTTCTTTCCTACCTGGATCAGGATATCATTTCCAATCTCACAGAACATATGAAAGATATGGAAATCGATATTCATCTATCCTTGAAGATTTCAAAAATTGAGAGGATTAATTCGAAAGCTCGAGTCACAGTATCATCGGGACAGAGCTTCGAAGCGCAGACCCTTCTTTATGCAATGGGCAGACAGCCGAATACGGAAAAACTTGGACTGGACGCTTTGACGGATCTTGCGACAGATAAATACGGATATCTTCCGGTCAACGAAAATCAGCAGACTCAAATCCCCCATATTTATACAGTAGGCGATCTTGCAGGATGGCCCGCTCTTGCCGCTACAGCTTCGGAACAGGGACGGCGTGCAGTTTCTCATGCTTATCAATTGTCCTACAGAAATCTAAATACGCCGCTGCCCATGGCGATATATACAATACCCGAACTTTCTTATGCAGGTTATACAGAAAAAGAACTTTTACAAAAAAATATTGACTATGCAGTCGGTATTGGAAAGTATTCGCAGAGCGCACGGGGACAGATCATCGGTTCAAATCGCGGAATCCTGAAAGTGATTGCAGAAAAATCGTCCAAAAAGCTTCTGGGCGTTCACATAATAGGAGAAAATGCAAGCGAATTGGTCCATGTAGGACAGATGGTTTTGCGCTATAACGGCGATATTTATGATCTGGCCAATCATGTATACAATTACCCGACACTTGCCGAATGTTATAAAACCGCCGCTCTGGACTGCCTGCAGAAGATTCAATAAATATTGAGAACACAAAAGCCAGCATAACGGACCGGCAAAATATGCATTCTGCTTCTATCATTTCGTCATAACAATTTTTCCCGAGCGACATTTTCGCGCCATAACTGAAGATCATCATAATTATTATTTCAATAATCCCGTACCGTAACAAAGGATCCAATCTGATGGAGTTTTTTAGAAATGCCGCTTTCTTTAAATAAAAAATTCCATTATCCAGGAATACAAAAACGCAATTCCTCCCGCAATGATTCCTCCAAGCATGACAATCAGTGCAATCACAGAAACCAGAGCATCAAGAGACCCCCCTGCTCCCGGTTCAGATGTGTAATTTTTCTTTTTCTTTTTTGAAATTTGTCGTTCTTTTGCCTCACTCTTCCTTCCCAGCAGCTCTTCATCATATTTCCGGGGCAGATAATCGGCTTCACTGGCATTGTTTTCAAAATCATCCATCAAGCGACTCCTACAAATCAATCTTCTTTTCAAGATTTCCCATAACTCTCAAATACAAATCCGGAAAGACGAATTTCGTCAAGGGAAAAACGCAAGCGGTTATGAAGGTCAAAAATCATCCTTAAAAAATCCGAATTTTGCTTTACTTTCAAGTCATTACATTAATTGTATATACTTTGAGGAATAGTATACATGCGTACAATAAAAATTTTTTTATTCATCAGCCTGACTCTTCTTGCGGCAATTACTTTATTTGCAAGTTTTACCGACCGTTACGGGGATGCTCAATATCTGCAGAAGATAAAAGAAAACCACAACGAAGTTTCTGCAAAAGTCATCCAAAAAGGATCCAGCGACGGCGAATATAACATAGTGGTTGAATATACTTTCCAGGACCTGAAGCAGAAAGAAAATCTTATTAAAGAATATTTAACCGAAGAATTTTTTCAATCCATTTCAGAAGGAGATACTGTCTCAATTTATCTTACAGAACCCGAAAAAACTGAAATTATACACCATGATCTGACATCGCCGATTCTTTTAAAAGAAGATCTGAACAAAAAGGAAATGATTGAGAAATTAAAAGACAAAGAGGAAGATTCCATACTTAAAAACAATAAAACTGTCAAAGCAAAAATTGATTCTGCTGAAAAAGAAGACTGGGGCCGGTACATCCGGGTAAGATTTAAAATACCGGGAGTCGATTATGAATTTTACAAACAAATTGATTATTATATTGAAGGAGTATCGCCGGCAGTATCAGAAGGCGATGCAGTTGAAATTGTTTACAATCCATCCCGCTATTCAATGGAAAGAGAATTATACATTCGTAATTCGCGGGGAGTTCACTTAAAAGACGCCGTTGACACGGCGGAAGCATCTGCATCTCCCCACTGGATTGCCTGGACGGCGGCTGCTGTATTTTTTCTGATCGGAATTGTTACGATTTTTCGAAAAGATGTAAAAGATGCCGGCATTTATGAAACCATGGAAGTTCTTTTCAAAAAGCAGCTCATCAACACTTTTTTTGTTTTCCTTCTCGTGCTTCCCTTTATTGGATTTCTTTATTCGCCTTACCATTACATCAACTTGTGGCAGGAAACTGGAACCACAGATGAATTTGATTACACTGTTCTTATTCTGGGATCTATTATCGGCACCGGATTTTTATTCCTGGAACTCTATCTTATCCTATATTTAATCATTAACTACAACAGCAAAAAAGAAATTCTAAAAACATTAAAAGACGCTCTTGAGCATCCCGGAACCAATGCTGTTAAATCCATTACCCTTACTCATATGGACCTTCGCTTTTCGCCTTCGGGAGTATGGATCGAAACGGATAGAAAAGAAGCGCATTCCAATTCCTATGCGCTCAAGATTGTATTTGAAAACGGTCTTGAATATTCAGCCGGTCAGGCATACGAGGAACACCTTTTAAAAATCTATATGCAGCTTGCCGAAATGTTTCCCTATGCTGTTTCGTCAGACAATCTTGATGGATTATGACAGGATTGTTAAATAAAACATGAAAATTTCAGTTGTAATTTTTCAACTTAT
>JAOUOA010000167.1 GCA_029880625.1 Spirochaetia bacterium | reverse complement strand
CTGGGGCGGAGGGTTTTTCTTTGTGCAGGCTCAGGCAGAGAATAAGATGAAATTGGATCAGTTTTTTCAGAAAGAAAGTTATATCGTTTTACAATTTCTTCAGCTGCCGGGATTTCGTAAACAGAATCTTCGGTTAACGATACCCGAATCGTATCGCCAATGCCCTCCTCGAGAAGGCTTCCAATTCCCATGGCAGATTTTATGCGTCCATCCTGTCCATCGCCCGCTTCTGTAACGCCCAGATGAAGAGGGTAATTCATGCCTTCTTTCATAAAGCGGCGGACCAGCATTCTGTATGCCATGATCATGACTTCGGGGATTGAAGCTTTCATGGAAATAATCAGGCTGTGAAAGTTCTGCTTTTCCGCCATTTTCACAAATTCAACGGCTGACTCAACCATCCCTTCAGGGGTATCTCCAAAGCGGTTTAAAATACGGTCTGAAAGGGAACCGTGATTGACTCCAATTCGAAGAGATTTGTTCAGTTCACGTGCGCGAATTACTAATGGACGAAATGATTCTTCAGCTTTGCCGAGGTCGTCTTCATATTGCGCCTGAGAATATTCTGAAACATCTTTCAGTTTTTTATCTGTATAATTGCCCGGATTGATTCTGACTTTCTCTACATGTTCAATTGCAATGAGGGCGGCTCTGGGAGAAAAATGAATATCAGCGACCAGCGGTATCGGACAATCCCGTTTCAGAAGTTCTGACTTTATATTTTTAAGATTTTCTGCATCTTTAACGCCTGGAGCTGTGATTCGGACTATTTCGCATCCGGCATGATAAAGATCAAGAGTCTCTTCGACAACTGCTTTTGTATCCATTGTGTCGGCAGTTGTCATGGATTGGATCCGAATGGGATTGCTTCCTCCCAGCTGAATCCCTCCGACGGAAACTTCACGTGTTGGAAATCGATGGTATAGATTTAAATTCATGGGTCGCTTAATTTGCCCTTAAAAAAATCATAGGATAGAGGTCCAAAATGTCTGGAATCAAGAGCGATTCTTCTATTGTCTGCGAGGACAAATAATTGATTTTCTTTAACGGTTACTGATTTTACATTGTCATTATCAGAAAAATTTGTATAATGAACGGGTGAGTTTAGATTCCATAGATTCTGAATTTTACTTTCTGACGAATGACCGAATTTCTGACCGTTTAAAAATACGATTCTATTCCGGATTTCCAGAGTATCTCCTGGAAGAGCGATGACACGTCTGATCATATAAAGGCCGCTGTCAGGATGAGTCAATAATACCAGATCTCCTCTCTGCAGATCCTCCACTGAAAATAGCTGGTTTATATATACCGTTGTTCCTGGAGAGAGATAGGGTTCCATGTAGGAAGTCTTGATTTTAAAGGGAAAGATCCAGATTCTGTGAAAAAGAAAAACACTGCCCTGACCGAGTGCAAATCCAAGGATCACTCCTGCCAGGATCTTTTTAATTGATGTTTTTTTCTTTTTTTCAGGTACCAGGTCTTTATTCCGGATCAGCATACAGTAATGAGAGATTTTTCTCCTTTTAAGTGTCAAGTAATTACAGTTTCTCCCCGGAAATGCTTTCCTGTATAAAGATTAAAAATGAACTCGATTTCATTCTTATGAAATAAATTCTGGCATTATGGAGCCCTATGTTTATATTACCAGGCAGCACCAGCTGGATCTCGCTGTTTCAGGACTGAAAAAATCTTCCCGGATTGCAGTGGATACTGAATCGTCAGGATTTTATACGTATTTTTCTGAGCTCTGTCTGATCCAGCTAAGTTCTGAAGGGCGTCATTATATTATTGATGTACTGGGCGGATTGAATCTTTCTCCTATTGCGGAACTATTTTCCAATCATCAAATTACAAAAATTTTTCATGCTGCACAATCTGATCTGCAGGAGATGAAAAGAGAATTCAACTGGAATTTTATTAATATTTTTGATACCTATCTTTCCTGCAGAATGCTTGATAAAAAAGGCTGTTCACTTGCACACCTTGTAAAAGATTATATGAACATCGATCTTGAAAAAAAAGAACAGAAATCCAACTGGAAAAAAAGGCCTCTGACACGATCTCAGCTGGAATATGCCTATCTAGATACGGCTTATCTGGAACTTCTGATGGACCGAATGTCGGAAGAGTTAAAAGCGAAAGGACTATATGAAGAAATTCTGGAAGAGTTTGATTTTCTTACGAAAACAGATTACGATGATTCAGGAGTAAAAGTCATCAATCCGGATTCCTGGATGAAAATACCAGGCGCCTGCACCCTTTCGTCTGAAAAAAGAGGAATTTTAAAGTCGCTTGTGAACTATAGAGAACAGAATGCAAGAAAATTAAACAAAGCTCCGTTCCGTCTGGTTACGAATGCGCTCTTATTTAAAATTGCAAAAGCAGCGCCGCAGGACAAGCAAAGTCTCATAAAGTCCTGTAACTCATCATCTGAATTTATTGCTTCTCATGCAGAACGGATTCTGCAGCTTGTAAAAGAAGCGGAACCGCTTGCAGATTGTGAGATAAGAAGAACCGGGAATTTTCAGCCGGAAATTGAAGAACAATTTAAGAAATTAAAAAAATGGCGGCAGAAAATTGCTGAAAAGAGAAAACTGGAAAGTTCTGTTGTTTTAAGCAATCGCGTACTGAAAAAAATAGCGGAACAAAAACCGAAAGATATAGATCAGCTGCGTGAACTCAATCTCATGACGGAATGGAAAATCAATCATTATGGAAATAATTTACTTGAAATTATTTCCGGAGTCGACGCAGAAAAAATTGAACTGCATCGATCTTTTTGATTCAATAATTATAATCTAACCAGGAGAAAAACATGTTTTTTAGAAATATAAAAATTTCAAGATTCACTCTGATCAACATAATTTTATTTTCCGTACTGATCGGAACTTTTTTAAGCCCTCTTGTATATGGCGGTCTTCGCGATTCTTTTTACAGTAAAGATTCTCCCTCTGCCGGGCCTCTCAGTGAAAAAGATCAGCTTGCCGGACTTGCCGTCCAGAAAAGCTACATCAATGTTTTTAAAAAGGCAAGTCCGTCTGTTGTTTATATTAAAACAAATGTTCTGGTCCGTCCGGATTTTTTCTTTGATTTTTACAGACAGGTTGAGGGCGCGGGTTCCGGGTTTATCATCGATAAAGAAGGACATATCATTACCAACAGTCACGTCGTTGCTGGTGCACAGAAGATTGAAGTGCATTTAAATGACGACACGCGTCTGAAAGCGAAACTGATTGGCCGCGATGAAAACAGCGATATTGCACTGATCAAGGTAATTTCTCCTCCTGAGCTGTCTCCTGCCGTACTTGGCGACTCTGATTCTGTTGAACCAGGACAGCTTGCATTTGCACTGGGCGCTCCATACGGATTGGACAGCACTTTTACCGTAGGAATTATTTCTGCCAAGCACCGCTTTATTGACAACAGCAGATATTCCAGGATTCAAACCGATGCATCCATCAATCCTGGAAATTCGGGCGGACCTCTTTTGAACATTTATGGCGAGGTTATTGGAATCAACCAGTCTATCATTTCCCCGGGGGGGCAGGGAGGAAGCGTAGGAATTGGTTTTGCCATTCCGATCAATGAAGTAAAACAGCTGATTGATCAGCTGAAAAAAGAAAAACGTGTAATCGGGCGTCCTGCAATTGGAGTTCAGATCAAAGTACCTTCGCCGATGAACAGAGATTTTCTTCGAATTGGCGATGAACCTGGACTGATTGTCAGCTTTGTGATTCCTGGAAGCGCCGCTGAAGATGCCGGACTTAAGGAGTATGATTTTATTACAAAAGCAAACGGAAAAACTATGGAATCTCCGAAAGATCTTGTTGATGAAGTCAATAAAACCGGCGTTGGAGGAAAGGTAGATCTGGAAATCATCAGAAACGGAAAAAAAATAAAATTAAAAATTACTGTTGGCGAGGACACCGGAGGAATGCGGAAATAATATGTTTTTGAACAGCAATTCTGATCAATGGCTGATCCTGGAAAGTGTTGATTCTACAAACAGTTACGCTCTTGCGCAAAAGCAGCTTGCATCAGGTACTGTAATACTTGCGAAAGAACAGACCTCCGGCAGAGGCAGAATGGGCCGGGAATGGAAATCGACTGCCGGGAATTCATTTCTTTTCAGCGGTATCCTGAATCTGAATCTGAATGAGCTTCCTCTGGAACGAATTTCGTTTATACCGCTTTTGACCGGATTGGCAGCAGTAAAAGCATGCAGATCTTTTTTTGTAAATGATTCTTTAAAAAAATTTTCCGTTAAATGGCCCAATGATGTGTATATGGAATCTGAAGGGCACTGTGGAAAGCTTGGCGGAGTATTGATTGAATCAGAACAGATTGATGAAGCATTGATCCGATGCGTTATCGGCGTCGGACTGAACTGGAAAGGCCGGGTCTCAGAAGTTTCAGATGCAGAAATTCAGCCTGCATCGCTTTTTTCATATACAGAAATGGATCGATTTGACTTTGCGCCTCCTTTGATCCGTGAATTCAATCAGCTAATGGAATTACTTGCAATAAATCCAGTAAACATTCTGAGTGAAATCCGCACCTGTTTTTATCTGGACCAGAAACTGGTAAAGATCTCAGATAAAATTTTCAGAGTTACTGGAATCAATGATCGCGGTTCTCTGCTGATTGTCTCACCTGAAGATGGCTCAGAAAGGGAAATCAGCAGTATTTCTGAAAAAATTATTCCCCTGACTGAATCGGAGGAGGTCATGCAGTGAAGGATTCATATATTCTTGGCATTGATATTGGAAATACAAATACTGTATTTGGACTTTTTAATTCAAAAGAAAGCGGCATTCTTCATCACTGGAGAACAGCCACCCACAGAGACCGCACTTCGGATGAACTGGGAATTTTTCTTACTTCGTTTCTAAATTCTGAAACGATTGATAGAGAAAATATTACAGGATTTATATATTCTTCTGTAGTTCCATCTTTCAATCCGGTGCTTGAAAAAATGACTCAGGATTATTTTAAGCAAAAAGCGCTGAAAATTTCATATGATATGGTTCCTCTTGAAATCAGCTATCCCAATCCTTCAGAAATTGGAGCAGACAGACTGGTGAATGCAGTTGCTGCCAAAGAAAAATACGGCCAGAATTTAATTGTCATCGATATGGGTACGGCAACAACATTCTGTATATTAACAGGCGGTACTTACAGGGGAGGGGTTATCGCACCGGGCCTGAACCTGTCCATAGAAGCTCTGACTAAAAATACAGCACAGCTTCCTTCAATATCTTTTGAGAAGCCTTCCTCGGGCGTAATTGGAGATTCTACGATCCATGCAATGCAGTCAGGATTCTTTTACGGATGGGCCGGAATGCTGAAAGGAATTCTTGATGAAATTAAAAAATCCCATCCGGAAACGAAATTTCGCATAATTGCAGCAGGAGGATTTTCCGGAATTCTTCAGAAAGAAATTCCAGGGATGTTTGATGAAACGGATCCTCTTCTTACATTAAACGGCCTTCAAATTATATATTACCATACGCAGAAAATTCGTCAGTGATCTCTGTAGTGCATTTCTATTGTATTTTCTGCAAGCAGCATAGAATCTTCAAGCGAATCTGTCCTGTGAAATATATTTTCTGCTCCTCCTGAACTGTTGATGATCGCAAGACCGCGAAGCCCATACTCGTTTCGAATCCATTCAATCAGATGGTGAAGATCAGTGTCCGATCGCGTTTTTTCTTTTTTGATTTTTAGAATATTTTCAGAGATAATATTGATCCCTTCGCCTGTAACAGCACTTGCTTTAAATAATGCGGATTTCTCATCATTTAACTGCAGAGAACTTTCCAGATTATAAAAACTTTCTTCAAAATATTCCCGGTCTGATTTATTCATGATTATAAAATCAGGAATTTCCATGATCCCTGACTTTATATATTGAATTCTATCGCCAGCGCCGGGTTCAATAATTAAAAATGTTTTGTCTGCAATAAACTGAATCTCAGTATCTTCCTGGCCGGTACCGACCGTTTCAATCATGAGTATGTCAAAAAGATACGAGATGAGTCTGGATACCTGATAGGTATTTTTCCCTGTCCCTCCAGAAAGATTTTCTGAAGGCTGACTGCGGAAAAAAAGCCTTTTTTCATCAGGAGGGAAGCGTGTTCGTATTCTGTCTCCGAGAATGGATCCGCCGGTAAAGCGGCTGGAGGGATCAACGGCCAGGACTGCCACAGAGATAGATGAATTCTTTTTAATTAAATCAGGCGCAATTTTTCCGATCAGAGACGATTTGCCTGATCCTGGTGTTCCGGTAATTCCAATCACGACAGCATTTTTTTCTGAGCGTGTTTTTAATTCCTGCAGAACATTTTTCTTAGCATCTAAAGACTCAGGTCGCGAATCTTCGAAGAGGCTGATCAATTCTCCTATTGATTTTTTGTGAAGGCAGAGGGCGCGTTCAACTGTATCAGG
>JAOUOA010000166.1 GCA_029880625.1 Spirochaetia bacterium | reverse complement strand
GGAACAGTCTCGATTGATGGCTGACGAACTCAAAAAAAGAAACTATCCTTATCTGTACACAGAAGATGAAAATGGAGATCATTCATGGAATTACTGGAAAAAAGAACTAAAAAATGCCGTTCATTTCCTTTTCCGTCAGTAAGTTGTCCTTTATGAACTCAAGTAAAAAAATAGATCTCTTTATATTTGTAGATGAAATTTCAAGATTTACAATTTTCTATGAGAAGTGAAGGCTTGCGGGAAATATGCATAATTTATAAACCGCAAATGCTACTGAACGACAGACAATTACGTAAAAGTACTGATTCATGAAAAATAGAAAGTAATAATACCTAATATTTCTTTAAGTCCCAATAAAACAAATCAAAATTATTATTTTTGTTGTAAAAATCATCAATTTTTCTGATGATGCTCTTGCATATAAAAAAATAAAATTACGAGGTAACCTGATGATAAGCGCAGATCAGCTGAAACAATATTCTTATTTTAATCATTTAAACCAGAACTGTCTTGAAGAGGCTGTTAAACGACTGGAAACTGTTTGTCTTCCTTCAGGTTCTGAAATCATAAAACAGAATTCACCTGCAGATTTCCTGTATTTCGTGAAGAAAGGTGAAGTTGAAATCACAAAACGGACCCGTCACGGACAGGATGCAAAAATAACAAGCCTTCATTCGGGGGAGTCATTCGGTGAAATGGCGCTTCTTACCTGTTCGCCCAGAAATAACAGCGTAAGAGCGCTTACGGATGTAACCCTTCTCAGGCTCAAGAGAAGCGATTTCGATGACATTGTAATGATGGATTCATCTTTAAAAAACATGATTGAAAGTAAAATCTGCGAATATAAAAATTATAATGACTTAAAAACCCTGCAGCCGCTTGCGCTGGTTCCTCCGGAAAAAATGACGGCTTTAATGGAAAAATTTACAGAAAAATTCTTTAACAAGGGCGATGTTATTCTGAAAGAAGGCGAAACAGGGGATTTCTATTACATAATAAAAGAAGGGCAGTGTTCCGTAACTAGAGAAAATCAGAAAATTGATACAATCAGCACCGGGGACGGATTCGGAGAAGAGGCAATTATTCGGGATCATAAAAGAAATGCAACCATAACTGCGCTGACAGATACGGTTCTGCTTGCGCTGGATAAAAATGATTTTAATGCTCTTCTTAAAAAATCCTTTTTGGATTTTACTTTCCCTGAAGAAATTTCAGAAGAAGAAATGGCAAAGTATGTTTTTATTGATGCAAGGATTCCTCCTGAATTTGAAGAAGAGCATATAGCAGGTGCTTTAAATATTCCTCTTGAAATTCTGCGTTCAAAATTTCATGAGCTGGATCCCAATACGGAATATCTTACGTACTGCACCAATGATTCCCGTGGAATGGCGGCAGCTTTTCTTATGGCATCCCAGGGTTTTAAAGCAAGAAATTTACGAAGCGGACTTTCTGGATGGGAAGGGCCTCTACTGAATAACCGAGAAGGCATCCATTACCCGGATCGTGGAGGAATGTCTCCGGAAGAAGAAGATGCAATGCTTGAAAAGTTATTGAATAAAAAGTAAAATTATCAATTGCTCGGAAAAAAGATGCAAAGGCCTTCAATGGGAAACTGGTTTCATGATGCAGGTCCTGTGCACTGGTTCTGAAAATTCTTCAGAAATGTCTGACTTGTTTCCTGTCTTCGTGATTCAATCATAAATCCCTTTCATCATATTGATTTCTTTCCAGAAGTTAATCCGCAGGCGGACAAGAGCTTGAATTGATCTATTTAAAATATTGACGGAAATAAGATGTTTATCAGGATTTACCTCAAATCATATGAGTTTTATTCTGAGATTTATTTTCTTTGTTCTTTTGATCAGGCCCATTATTAAAATTATTATTGGTTTAAATGTGCGCCACAGAGAAAGAATTCCGCATCAGGGACCGATGATTGTTGCATCCAATCATAACAGCCATCTGGATGTCATGGTTCTTGTTTCTCTATTTCCTGTAAGACTGCTTCCTAAAATTCGTCCGGTTGCCGCTGCGGATTATTTTATGCGCAATAAAATCTATGCATGGTTTTCCACAAAAATTATAGGAATCATACCTCTTTCACGAAGTCATTTGACTCATAAAACCGATCCCCTGGCTCCCATTGGCGAAGCTCTTGAAAAAAACTGTATAGTGATTATCTTTCCGGAAGGTTCCAGGGGCGAACCTGAAAAAATGTCAAATTTAAGAAGCGGAATCGCTCATATTGCAAAACGATATCCAGAGGTTCCTACCCTGCCTGTATTTCTCCACGGTCTTGGAAAAATTCTTCCAAGGAATGAAAGTCTGTTTGTGCCTTTTTACTGTGATGTTTTTATCGGTGAAACCTTTTTATGGAAGGGCGATAAAGCTCAGTACATGGATCATCTTCAGAATTCGCTTTCAGAACTTTCCCATGAGGAACAGCTACCTGAATGGGTTTGAAAGGACTTTTAAAAATAAAATTTATTGATATCTTTTTTCTTCCAAATGTATATGGATTTAAAATGACATCAACGATCCATGTATTTTTACATGTTAAAATTGATTTATGATTTCAGATGATCATAACTGTTAATGACTGAGAAACATTTTGCTTTGAAAGAGGATTCAAAAAATGATCAAACATATTGTAATGTGGAAATTAAAAGAAAACGCTGCCGGCGCAGACAAGAGCAAAAATGCAGAAAAAGTCATAGAGCGAATAACTAAACTGAAAGGCATTACACCCGGTATGGGAGTTCTTGAAGTTGGAAAGGATTTTAACAGAAGCCCCAATGCATTTGATCTTGCTCTGTACTCAGAATTTGATTCCATGGATGCTCTGAATGATTATCAGAACCATCCCGATCATGTTGCCGTAAAAGACTTTCTTCTGGAGGTAACAGAGGAGAGGGCTGTGGTTGATTATGAAATTTAAGATCAAATGACAGAAGCAATCTTTCATTGCAATTTGTATTTGATTGAATTTATTGTAATATAAAAAATGATCCAAAAGGCAGATTGCATTACAAAATGAAACTTGAGAAATTGACTTCCTATCTGGATGAACTCCTGGATTCATCTTCATTTAAAGATTACGGTCCGAACGGTCTTCAAATTGAAGGCAGAAAAGAAATTAATACAATTATAACAGGTGTTTCTTCATGCGTGGATCTTTTTGAAGCTGCTGCAGCAAAAAAAGCAGACGCTGTGATTGTCCATCATGGAATATTCTGGGATGGACAGAATGCCGTTATTACAAAAAGCCGAAAAGACAGAATTCGTCCTCTGATTCTGAACGATATTTCTCTTTTTGCATATCATCTTCCACTTGATGCTCATCCTGAATTTGGAAATAATGCCGGTCTTGCTGACGTCCTAAATTTGAAAAACTTAAAGCCGTTTGCAGATTTTAAAGGGAAATCGATCGGTTTTATGGGCGAGTTTTCTGAATCTCTTTCGTCGGGAGATGCAAAAAATTTAATTCAAAAAAAGATCAATCCGGATGCAAGGTTTTATGATTTTGGTCCCCAGCAGATTCGCACTGCTGCAGTATGTTCGGGCGGGGCTCAAAGTGCGCTTAATGAAGCAATTGAAAAAGGCGCCGATCTGTACATTACAGGCGAAGAAAGTGAATGGGTATACCATCTTGCTAAAGAAGAAAGAATACACTTTGTTTCTGCCGGTCATCATGCGACAGAAAGATTTGGAGTGCAGCTTCTTGGAGAACATCTTGCAGATCAATTTAATCTGAATGTTGAATTTGTGGATGTGTTTAATCCAATCTGACGTTAAAACATCTATAAAGAAAATCCTGATTCTTTTTTAAGCAATTTCATTCGTATAGAGGAAGAAGGTCTGCTGATTAAATCAAAATATGATGGATTTCCGGCATATTCATCTCACCATTCAAAACCTTCATTGTATTTCCCTTCTTGCAGAACAGGATAAAAATTAAGAGTCATTCGTAAATTGCGGCGAAAGATTTTTATTTTATAAATTAGATTTTACAATAAGAATGATAACGGCAAGAGCAGTTATTCCCATGATCAGCAATTCAGGGGTTCCTGTCATGCCTCCTTTAACAGGATGGGCATCGGAAAAATGAATTGTCCAGATTCCGTAAAACTGCGAGTTAAAATCCCATGTACAAATGAAGCAAGAAATACGCTTCTGGAAAGAATCCTTAAATATCAAATAAAGATTCCTCTCTGTGCTCTATTAAGGGCTCATTGTTAAGCTCTGTATAAAAGAAAGGGGTTATTTCAAGAAATTAATGCTGATTTTGATTGGCCTTAATGATTCAAATTCTGATTAAATTAATTTATGATCTATATCACAAATAGGCAAAAAAGAATTGCATAGTCCTTTTAGACTAGAAATGGTGTGATAATTCTGAAAATAATTTTATAAAATAAATCGTCAAACAATTCAAATTAATATATATTTAAAAAAAATTAAAAATTAGGTAATTCAATGGCATCAGTGACTTATAACGGATCAACTTATCAGTGTAGCTCATCGGATACGGTTCTGGATGTTCTTTTGCAGAATGGAGTTGATGTTCCCTATTCCTGTCAGGAAGGCTTTTGTCATACCTGTGTAATGCGTGCAGTTGAAGGCAGCCCCAGCAGGGAATCTCAGGAGGATATGACTCCTGAAGAAATTGAAAAAAATGATTTTCTGGCATGTAAATGCAAGGTGGAAGGCACTCTCACTGTCGGAATTCCTGGAAACGAAGCCAATCAGGACTATAAAGCTAAGATTATAGAAAAAAAATTTCTCAGTAAATCCATGGTACAGATTAAGTGCAGAGTAGACGGAAATTTTAATTATAAACCCGGGCAGTATCTTAATATTGTTCGAGACGACGGTTTGATTCGAAGCTATTCCATCGCAAGCGTGCCGGAAAACGGAGAACCTGTTGAGCTTCATATTCAGAAAATTGAAGGCGGTAAAATGTCAACCTGGCTTCATAGCCAGGTATTTGCCGGAAGCACTTTAACCGTTCATGGTCCTTACGGCAGCTTTTTTTATGAAACGGGACGTTCTGATCAGGAAATGATTATGATTGCAACCGGATCCGGGCTGGCGCCTCTCTGGGGAATTCTACGTGAGGCAATCCGAAACCACCATAAAGGAAAAATCCAGGTTTTTCATGGAAGCCGTTTTCAGGACGGGCTGTATTATGTAGATGAAATGAAAGATCTTGCAGCAAAGCATCCCAATCTTGAATATTATCCTTGCCTTTCCGGCCCTGATGTTCCCGAAACATTTGAAAAAGGGAGGGCAGATGACGTTGCTGTTAAGAAAAATATTCGTATGAAAAACATGCGTGTCTTTTTATGCGGACACCCTGAAATGGTTGAAAGAATGAAAAAGAAGGCTTTTATTGCCGGCGCTGAAAAGAGCGATATTCTTGTGGATCCCTTTGTTTTCAGCAGCTGATTTCACGTGCAGTTTTTCGAGATCGTTGAATAATAAAATGAAAAAGGCGTTCGTGATTCAGCGAACGCCTTTTTTTTAATAATAATCTTAAACAAATTCAATCAATTTAATGATTCGATGACCTTGCTTAATTTAGCGCGAACTTCTGTTGCAATTCCATGAAGATCTTTATTCTCAACTGCCATCATGGATTTGACAGGATCGATTGCGCTCACTTCAATTTTTCCCTCATTTGTTTCACGTACAAGAACATTGCAGGGAAGCATTAATCCAATCATGTTTTCTGATTCAATGGCTTTAAATGCATAGCCGGGGTTGCAGGCTCCCAGGATTTTATAGGGCTTCATATCCTTATCAATTTTCTTCTTCATTGTTGCTTTTACGTCAATTTCAGTTAAAACGCCGAAGCCTTCTTTTTTTAATTCTTCCGTAACATTTTCAATTGCCTGGTCAAAGTTTCCGGATACAATTTTGCTAAATGAATAACTCATGGGTACATCTCCAGATCAAATATATATAAACCATCTGGTTTTGATCTCGCTATTTTAGATCAATTTTTTCCTGTATGGTTACAAAAAATTAAATAAAAGAAAACAGGAAAAAAAAATAATAAGAGCCGTTTTTTTATGTATGATTTTGATATGATTTATTATTATGGTTACAACAAATTTGAATCCTTTCAATTCATGCGCCTCTCAAAGGTAGGACTGAAAGAATTAAACAATTTTGGAGAGATATCATGATTACAATCACACCGAATGCAGCTGAAGAAATCATCAAGGTTCAGGCTGAGTCAGAAGATCTTAAAGGAAAACTTCTTAGAGTAGCCGCAGTTGGCGGAGGATGCTCCGGAAACAGATACCAGATGGGATTTGATGATTTTATTGATGGGGATACAAAAATTGAATCAAACGGGATTTCAATCCTTGTCGATCAGAATTCTCTGGGTTTAATGTTTGGATCGGAAATTGATCTGGTGGATACCCCTGAAGGGAAATCTTTTG
>JAOUOA010000165.1 GCA_029880625.1 Spirochaetia bacterium | reverse complement strand
AAAAGATTCTTTTTAAATTTTTTGAGCGAATCAGCTTTAGAGCTCCCAGAGGCAGGACTGGAAGAAAAAGAAACAGGAAAAAAATCCTCCAGGGCTCTTTTCGTATAATATAATTGCAGAATAAAAGCATTGTATCATGGTGGAGGATGGTAAAATCAAGATCAAAAAAAGCGTAGCCTTCTGGAGTTGTTTTGGACATATTCTTATCGATGGTTCAGTCTCGATTTTGTAAAGTTAAATCTTTATCGAAAAAATAATTTCGTAGATTTTAGTTGCTTTTATACTCTTCATGCATGATATTGGATTTGTGTTATTAAAATGCTATTCCATGCATCTTGGCTTCAGAGAATTCAAGGCAAAATTAATTACGGAAGAAGGCCAGCCTGTTCTATATCTGGAAGATTTTGGTAAATTGCGGCCCCTTGATTACATTAAACAGGGATTTAAAGTTTTAGAGGCAACACCCTCTGAACTGCAGACTATGGATACGGCAGGCTATCCTGTCCGCGTGGAAAGACGGTGAATGTCAAGGCAGAATATTTCAGACCGGAAGCTATCATTAAAAGAAAAGTTTCAGCTATGGCTGATTCCTTTCTTGATTGTAAATATACAGCGTCTGTACGGCTTTACTCTAAAAAGAATTGATGTAGGCCGGGAACATGTAGAGAATCTGCAGAAAAAAAAACAGGGCTGGATTTATGCTATCTGGCACACCAATGTTTTATTCTCTCCATATTTAAACCGCGGACAGAATGTAAATGTAATGATTTCAGCCTCAAGGGACGGTGAGCTGATCAAGAGAGTTGTTTATAAATTCGGAAACCGTGCGATTCGAGGAAGTACATCACGGGGAGGAATGAAAGCTCTTAAGACTCTGATTGATGAACTTAAAAGGGGAAACCCGGCAGCCATTACACCGGACGGCCCCAGAGGACCTGCATTTAAATTGCAGCATGGGATTATCACTTCTGCAAGCAAAGGCAGGGTTCCGATTATCCCCTTCCATTATGAAGCCAAAAATCAATGGGTTGCGGAAAAAGCCTGGGATAAGCATCGAATTCCCAAACCATTCACTGTAATTGTTGTTCATTACGGCGAGCCAATCTATATTCCAGAAGATCTGGATGACAGATCTTATGAAAACTATGCAGAACTTGTTGAAAAAAAACTTTTAGAAAATATGAACGCATGCCGGAAATATGTAAAAAATTTATAATGCCGGGGTTTTAAAAAATTTTTTAGAATGCAGTAAGACGCTTTAATTAAGAAGTGATCGGATAGGTAAATCGTAATACTGTAGATTGTTTTTTTAATGCTGGAATTTTTATCTTTTCAACTATGTAGATTTCTGAATTAATAGAGCCAGGAAGCCGATAATAACATGAAAGGTTCATAAATAAAAATCGATATCAAAAATGGCTAAGAAGCAAAAACAGACATTTTCTCCCCTTGATGAAAAACGGCATGATTTTGAAGTGATCATCAACCGCTTCAGATTTTTACTGGTTCTGATCGTACTTGCTCCGGCTTATTCAGCATGGAAAGCACAGAGTCCCTTTGCAGTATGGGGGACCATTATTTATGCAGACAGCGCTCTTTTAATTTCTTCAGTTCTCTGGATGATTTTACTAATGAAATCCGGGAATACCAATCTGGTAAAGTATCTGTCCGGAACAGCGGATATCATTCTTATCACAATTGTCAAATTTGCATTTCATTATGATCCGGTGAACTCCTGGGGAATGGCAATTAAAGAGCCGTCCACATTTGATCTTTATTATGTTTTTATTATCGCATCGGGACTTCGTTTTGACAGATTTTTCCCGATTTATATCGGCATTCTTTGCGCTTCCGGCTATTCGATTCTGATTTTTCTTTCCATTCAAAGCGGCTGGATGCATTTCTCCCAGGATGCTACTAAATTTCTTGACCCTCATGTTTTACGGATGCCTACAGAAGTTGCAAAAGTAATGTTTCTTTTAATTTCCGCTTCTATCGTTGCATTTCTTGCTTCCTATTCACGCAGGTATACGCGTAATCTTTATGAAACAGAAAGGGTAAGCAGTCATAACTTCAATCTTATGGACGGGATTTTTAAAAGATCTGATGAAGTTCTTCAGAATCTTCCCGCCATGCTTTCGGTTCTGAAAAAAAACAATGACAGACATCTTCAGATGATTCAGGAGATCGAGAATTTCAATCAGGAAGATGCCAAGGGAATCCAGCAGATGGTTGCTGACGGAAAACACATCAATGAAACTGCCGGAATTCAGAAAAATTTATCTTCCACCGTTAGCGATAAGACAAAAGAAATGCATTCGCAGATGAAGCGGATGATTCATAATAGTTTTGAGGCTTCAAAACGTGCCCTGACGGCAAAAAATATCACTTTGGACAGCCTGGAATTTCTGAAAATTACAATGGAAGCTGTCGATGAAATGCGAAAGCGTTCAGAGGAAATTCAGCAGATGATGGAGACGATTCACTCCATAGCAGGCCAGACGAACCTGCTGTCGCTGAATGCTTCGATTGAGGCGGCAAGGGCAGGCGAGCAGGGCCGTGGTTTTGCAGTGGTCGCCGATGAAATTTCCAAACTTGCGGACAGGAGCCTTTCCTCTTCAAAAGAGATTCAGGAGATTGTGGATGCAACGGTATCCAATATGAGCGAAAGTTTTGATTTAATTGAAAAAACTGCATCGGAATTGAAAACCGTCGGCAAGGTTGTAGGACAGAATGCGAACTTTCTCGATGAAATTGTCGCCGATATCCAGAATCAGGCCGCTACAAGCGAAGAGATTTCACTCAGCATACAGGAAGTTGCCGGCATTGCCGAGGAAGTCAGCAAGCTTTCGATGGATCAGAAAATTTCTCTTGTCGATTTTAATTTAAGAAATGAAGGCAAGATGGAAATGATGAGTGAATCCAATGAATCTGCTGCTGAGCTGACAAAGATTATCAATGATCTTCACAGAGCGTCAAAACATATTGAAGAAATTGTAAACAGCCGGGAAAGAATGCTGAAGAGCAGCGAATAGGATCTGAATTATTTGTTTTTTGCCGAATGAAACGCGGTATTCCAGGAAGGGATGGGCGGCATAAGTCTAACAGCAGATTTCTCAATGTCGCCGGTGCTTTCAAAATCAATGATGATTTCTCCCTGATCGAGGTGCTTTTCAAGAAGTGATTTTCTCAGATCCTCAGGCTTCATTATTATTTTTCTTTTTCGTATTTCATCAAAAGCTTTCTTGTCAATCTCTGTAAAAATTCTTCTTGAAATTCTTCTGTTGATCTGCAGGCGGCCGTTCAGTTTATGTTGCGATCCGTTGTACATGATAAAGCTTCCCTCATGCAGTGTAAGGCTGTAGTTGCTGAAATGAAGAACGCTTTTTTCTTTTAAAATGATTTTTCCGTATTGAAATATTACGGGGAGTGAAGAATTTTCTCTGAGTGAATCTTTCCGCAAAAGGAACCCAAGATCCATGGTTTTTTTAACAGAGTCGTTTTGTGAAATCGACTCCATATAAAACGGATTTGTAAAGTGTGAATTTTTTTTAACAGTAAGGTCTGAAGAAAAAGACGGATTGATTTTTAAGGTTTCTGGATTTAGAAAAGGATCCATTTTGATCAGTGAATTCAACAAAATCCCTGCATTTTTTTCTTTATTTTTTTCAGAAATCTTTAGATCCGCATGAAATTCAAAAAGAAGAGAATTTTTTGAGTCCAGATGATTTGTATCTAAATGTATTTCATGAAAAAAGAGTTCCGTATCAGAAAAATATAAAAAACGGTCTCTGTATCCGGTTTCAAGAACGATTGAAGAATCTTTCAGCTGGATATCCTGAATATGGCTGACCTGAAGCGGAAGAACGGAATGTTCAGAATCTTGATTTGTCTTTGCTGGTTTCAGAATCTCGGGAAATCCTTCTGAAATGCTGAATTGAATTTTTGCACCTTTTGCTTTCAGTTTGGTAAATGAAACCTTATTCTTGAAAAAATCAAAAAAGTCCAGATTGATCTTTAAATGTTCAAAATAAAACTGAGGATTCTGAAGGGGAGGTCTTTCATCGGGAAGTATCTTTTCTTTTGAATAATGGTCTTTTCGATTTAAAGACAGACCTTTAATTTCAATGAAAAAGAAAAGTGAAAGAGGATTCAGTTTGATCTTTCGGATTTCTGCTCTACTGTTCAAGGTATTTTCAATTCGAAAAACCAGTTTGTCTTCAGGACGTGATGATTCTAAATACACCCAGAAGATTCCGTACAGAACTGCAGGAATCAGAATAAAAAGAGTAATCAGAGTTAGAAAGATTTTTTTTCGCATAGAAAATTTTGTCGGCTTCCGATTTGATTTTATGACCGGAAGGTAAAAGGCATATATAAAATCCTGGTTACATTCGAAAAGGATATTTTATATATTAATAGCTTCTCCCAGGCTGTCTGCAGCCGCTTCCATGACGCCTTCAGCAAGAGTCGGATGTGCATGGACTGTATGAATGAAATCTTCTGCAAGAGCCTCAAGACTTCGGCCAAGGGTATATTCAGAAATCAATTCTGTTGCAGCAGGGCCTGTGATATGCGCTCCCAGAATTTGATGGTAGGTTTCATCAACAATCACTTTTATAAATCCTTCTGTTTCTCCGACAGCCTGAGCTCTTCCGCTTGCTGTGAAAGGGAAGCGTCCCACTTTATAAGAAATCCCTTTTTCTTTTGCTTCTTTTTCTGTGAATCCTACGGAGGCAACTTCAGGATGGCAGTAAGTGCAGGCCGGGATATTCCCGTAATCCATGGGATGGTATTTAATGGAAGACGGTTCTGCCGCAGCTTTGATTGCCTCTGCTGCCTTGATTCCTTCCATGCTTGCAACGTGTGCAAGAGCAGGCCCGGGGATGCAGTCGCCGATGGCATAAATATTTTTCACGGATGTTTTGAATTGATCATCGACCAAAATGCGGTCCCGATCCGTTTTAATGCCAAGAAGTTCAAGGTTCAGATTTTCTGTATTGGCAGTGATGCCGGCAGCAAGAAGCATTTTGGAAAATTGTTCAGTTTTCTTTTCTCCTTTTTCTGTAGTAAATGCAACTTCAATTTTTTCCGATTTTTGTGAGGAAGAGTCCTGAGGTTTTTTTACCTCATTGACTTTTACATTTGTATGAATTTCAATTTCGCGTTTCTTAAACGATTTTTCAATAAAAGCTGAAACTTCGTCGTCTTCAGCAGGAAGGATTTTTGGTAGAGCTTCCAGAATCGTTACCTTGCTGCCCATCGATGTGTAAAAATCTGCAAATTCAATCCCGATGGCGCCTGCGCCTACGATACAGAGGCTTTCTGGAACTTCCGAAAGCGTAAGCGCTTCTCTGTACCCGATAATGAAATTCCCGTCAATCTCCATTCCGGGAAGAGAACGCGCTCTTGCGCCCGTTGCAATTATTATTTTATCAGCCTGAACGGCTTCTTTTTTACCGTCTTTTTCTACTTCAATGTTATGGCGGTCGAGAAGCTTTGCATTTCCTTCAATTACTGTGATTTTATTTTTTTTCATGAGAAATTGAACGCCTTTTGCCATCCGGTCAGCAACATTGCGGCTGCGTTTTACAATTGCAGGAAAATCAATTTCAGGTGTTTTTAATTTTAAGCCGAACTGATCCGCATGTTTTAATTCCTCAAGAAGGTGAGCGCTTTTTAAAAGAGCTTTGGTGGGAATGCATCCCCAGTTCAAACAGATTCCGCCAGGCCTTTCCCGTTCGATTACTGCCGTATTAAATCCCAGCTGTGCTGCCCGAATTGCAGCAACATAACCTCCAGGACCGCTTCCAATAACTACAACGTGAAATTTACTCATACCTCTTGAAAATATTCTGTTGGTCACACGTCCAGTGAAAACTTTTTAAGCAAAATGAAAAAGAAGATAGAATCAGATTTTTTTTGAGTTTGATTTTGAAAAAAAAATATGAGTTTATAAAAAATATGTCGCCATTAAGAGAAAAATATTTTATAGAAAATAAGAGTGATGATTCACTTAAAAGAAAATTGATTATTCAATTTCAAATAGTTGTGCGCTGCCGGTTCCGTTTATATTGCTTTCCTGAACAGATTTCATTGCATTCAATGCCTGCCATTTTTTTTGAAAGCATCCAAGAAAAACATTCTGCCCGCTATTCCCTGCCTTTGTTCGAAAAGCAATATAGCGTTCGGGTACGTTTTCTTCCACACCGCTGCATTGATAGGGTTTAATTTGAAGAAGCTTCGGATCATTATTCAGGCGCCGGGTAAGAGAATCTGCAGTAGCATCAGGGAACGTGCCAATTTTTATCAGATATTTTCCCGAAAGAGAATTTTCGTTTTCTGACGGAACAGGGGATGGATTTGCAAATGATGTATAGGATTGATTTTGAGATTTATTTTCAGGCACCTTTTTGCTGTCAGTTTCAGGATATTTTACGATTGTCTTTTCAATATTGGTGATTTCAGAAATCTTAAA
>JAOUOA010000164.1 GCA_029880625.1 Spirochaetia bacterium | reverse complement strand
TTCTTCAATCTCAAAACCCATTTTCTCCATCATCATAGAGAACCTTGCCCTTTTCAATATCACAAAGATAAGTCAGGGTAAATGCAATCATTATATTATCATTTACGCCATTGCTTACCTCCAATGCACTTAGCGGAGATAAAAGAGCAGGAATAAACGCTGATGAAAGAGACATTGAATCCTTGCACCTGTCCACACTGTCCCGGTCATAGTATTTGTCTTCATTCAGTTTCAGAGAACGGACCAGAATCATATCCGTAAGGGTTGCTTCTGTAAGAGCATCAACTGGATTTGTACCTCCTGCCATAGAATAAAATAAAAAATATGAAATCGTTGTGATCGTATTACTTGCCTGCATTATTTCTGCATTTACTTCCGAACCTTTTGGATTTGAAAAAGCAGGCAACTTCGCTATATCAAATAAAATACAGCTTTCCAGTGTAAGAACAGCAAAGAGATATAAAAATATTTTTTTCATTTGAAAAGTCCTCCTGTATTTTCTGATACCCTTTCTACCTGAAGATAGTTTCAATTATAATCAGGCCGGCTTCAGAACAGCAAGCAGAAAAAAGAAAAACCAGGTTACAATCAGAACCGGAATGCTGGCCTTGATCAGCCTGTCATATCTGGTGAAAACTCTTCGGGTTTCAGCATCAATTTTATCTCCCTTTACTTTTTTTAATGCCGAAGCAATTGCATACTGTCCCCACCAAATGTCCAGAATCTCTACTGGTATTATGATGAATAAAAAGATCATAAGTTTGCTTTTTATCCAGAAAATATCGAGAAGAGTCCAGCCTGAAGCATTAAGCATTAAAAAGGCTCCGACAAGAAGGATTAAAAGCCCTATGTGTTCAATTGTAAGGACACCGATAAATGCATTTCGAACACGAAGTTCAATTTGCTCTTCAAGATGTGAACTGTCCTTCTGAAAGCTTTTTAAATGGATCCAGTAAGCTCCCAGCGGAGGACCGATCCAGAGTATGATTCCGATAATATGTACAACCTTGAACACCAGATATAAATCCATCCGTCTCTCCTGAACAATTATATGTTTCCTGGGAAATTCTGTGAATCAAAGGGAGCAATCAAGTAAAATTTTTTTCGTTCAGGATAAAACAAGAAGACGCACACAGTTAAATTCCCCAAAAGATCAATGATCTTTTTTAATCTTCAAGGAGAATTCATGATCTTTCGTTTCCAGTTAACATTTCTTATGAATAGAATTTCTCCAAAAAATCTGCGAATCTTTAGAAAAAAGCGACATATGCAAAGTCAAATTGGCTTAGAGGCTTGATTCCTGAGACTCAGATTTTCTAAGTTCAAAATAAATCAAAACTACCCACACAATAAATAGAAACATGGTTATCCCTACAGCATAAGGAAGAGTTTCCTGATTCATATTAAAACTTCCGTAACTCATGAAAAAAGTAAAAGTCCAGAGAGGCAGTGAAAAAAAACGTATGAAAGGAGTAAAAATCCTGTTACGGAAAAAAACATAGGTCAAGAGGATTCCTGAAATTCCATAACAGGTATTCCCCAAACCTCCGGTTAGAAAAACTGAAAGTCTGTCAAATGTATGAAACTGATGCAGAAGGACTGTCTTTCTCAAAGTATCTGTTGCGGATAAAAATTCCTCTGCCAAAAAGGGCATCATGCCCAGAGAAATCATATCAGAGATTGTATCAGATGCTGCTCCAATTACGGAAATGAGTAAGGCAAGAAGTAACATTGTTTTTGAAGCCGAAATGACTTCATACATAATCTGAAAAAAAAGAACCAGCGAAAGAGAAGCTAAAATCCATGATGCCCATCCTATCTGCACAAATACTTTATTGTCATGGATGTAATGCATCCGTACTTCAGCTTCACCTCCTGCAATGGTGGCAGGCCCCAGTACAAAGGCCATCATCAGAGAAGCAGATAGATTTGCAGCGATGGTTATGAGAAGGAAATTACTTTTTCGGGATTGTTTCATTATGAATCAGAAGAATGATCCACACATTTTCTGATATTTTTTACGATTCTTGGTGCCTGAACCTTAATGGCATATTGGACCAGCTTTTCTGGAATATATTTTATCCCTGGATCAAACTCCACTCTGTAGCTCAGGGTTGTATAAGCATCATGTTCCTCGAGGACATAATACCCCCGGTTCCTTTTTATGCTTCCTGCAATTCGGTTCCAGAAAATCTTATAATGGCTTTTATCGTGAACAATTTCAAGCTTCTGCCATTTGTCCTGAAATGGCCATGGATAATCCAGTAAATAATATGCCTGGTAACGGCCTTCACTGATTTTGTGAATGGAAAATTCCAGGACATCTTTTGTATGAGTACAAATTTTATTTTTATCTGTGGTTGTCAGCACTTCCCAGACCTGTTTTCTGGAAGCCTTGATATCCCCTTCCACAGCAACAAACGCATCCTTGGTTCCTTCTTGAATACCGTAATAAGTTTCAATCGATGGATACTGCTTTGCAGAAATTCCGGACACTGCTAACAAAATTCCAGTCAAAATAATAAATCGGATCGTTTCTCTCAGGCTGTTCACTGCTGCTTTCATATTTAACTAATAAACCAAGTTCTATACCAAATTCGATTTTAAGGGTTGTTTTTGTAAAGTTTTTATCGAAATAACATATTTCAAATTTTATAAAAAACCAAAAAAATGATATTTATATTTTGATCTATTTGACTCTAAATACCTGAATCTGTTCTCAAATGTATTTCCTGAAGAATATACTTTGATTATTTTTATACTTAATATCCGCCAACGCCCGCTGTCTATCAAATATATAAATTTTTGATACATCATGTTTTTTAATTGTAGCCTTTTTGATTAACAAATAATACGAAGATTATGCTACAAACCAGGATTTCTTTCCTCTCATGTGCAATCATATTCTGCTTGATTTTACCTTCTGAGAATCTTTTTGCACAGAGCCCCGTCATCATTGATGATCATCTGAATGGTATACCGCCTGGTTTTACGATTGAGTATCTGGAAGACAAGGACGGAGTATGGACCATCCAGGATATCATTTCAGACAGTCCGGATCTCCAGTTCATAAAAAGCAATAAATCAATATTAAACAAGGGCTTTACCGATTCTACATACTGGGTTCGCCTGAAAGTAATAAATCCTCATAACACAGCCGTCAGCTGGCATCTGGAAATGAACTACCCTCTGATGGATACAATCGATCTTTTCAAGCCAGAAATCAATTCGGATTATGAAAAAACGACACTGGGAGATCACCGGCCTTTCAATGAAAGAAAAATCAAACATAGAAATGTTATATTTCCGATTACGGAAAGTCCAAATTCAAAAAATACATATTTCCTTCGCATAAAAACAACAAGTCCAATGATTATTTCGCCTTATTTTTGGTCAACAGGGAGCTTTCTCCAAAAAACCACCAGGGAATATTTGGCTTTGGGGCTGTTTTACGGTATTATTTCTGTAATGATTCTTTATAATCTGTTTTTATTTTTTTCGGTAAAAGATAAAAGTTATTTTTTCTATATTGCATTTATTTCAACCAATATGTTTTTTAATTTAGTACTGGATGGGTTTATCTTTCAGGTAATGCCGTTTCAGACAGGAAATTGGATAAACAAGAATATCACATCTATCATATACTTCAATTTTTTTTGGGTTTTCCTGTTTTCCAGATCATTTTTAAACGTAACTAAAAACGACTCCTTTTTATACTTCATTCTTCTTTTTTTTACAGCTCTTTCCATAACCGGTATTTTTACTTCTTTTTTAATTGAAGGATATGAAAAAATACAAATCGTCAGTCTGTTCTCTATTCTCTCTGTTCTCATCGCCATTTTTTCAGGCATATTTCGGCTGCTGAAAGGGTATGTACCCGCCAGGTATTTTTTATTCGCATGGATCGTTTTATTTTTGGGTACAATTATACTTTCGATGAAATCGCTTGGTATTTTACCGGATAATCTTATCACTCACCATTCCATCAAAGTAGGGTCCGCCCTGGAAGTTGTCCTCCTGTCACTGGCGCTTGCTGACCGCATCAATTCAATGAGAAAAGAAAAAGAAAATGCTCAAGATGAAGCTATTGCAGCCATCAAGGAAAACTATCGCCTCAAAGAAGTTTTCACAAGCACTCTGGAAGAAAAAATTGAGATGAGAACAGATGCACTAAAAAAAAGCGAGGAACGCTATCGTCTTCTTGTCGATCTTTCGCCAGATGGAATTTTTGTTTATACAGAAAAAGAAATCCTTTTTTTGAATTTCTTTGGAGCCGTTCTGCTGGGTGAAAAAAATTCAAAAGCTATCCTGAACAAATCTCTTTTTGAATTTATACACCCGGATTCTTTTGAAAAATTCAAAAAGCATACCGAACAGGTTTTACACGGAGAAAACAATATCCAGGTTGCTGAAATTAAATTTCAGGTACCTGACAGGTATGTTATGGAGATGGATATTCATTCTACCCAGCTAGAATACAACGGCAAACCTGCTATTCTTTCCATCTGTCGTGATATAACACAAAAAAACAGAACAGAAAAACTTCGCAAAGATACGGAAAATATTATCAGACATGATCTGAAAAATCCTCTCTCAGGAATCATCGGCTTCTCAAAATTCATAATGAAAGAAACTTCCGATCAGGAAATCTACAAATATGCATCTATTATATTTGAAAGCTCGAATCAGATGATACATATGCTCAACAACTCACTGGATCTTTTTAAGATGGAAGAAGGCTCATACATTCCTGACCTGAAAAAATTTAATCTGATAGAAATTTTTACAGATTTGAACGAAGAATTCGCTCTAATAACAGAATTAAAATCCATCAATTTGAAATTTTTTATAAATAATAAGATTATGGAAAAGGATGAAAATTGCCCCTTCACGGGTGTAAAATATCACTTGAAAAGCATGTTTGCCAATCTAATTCAGAATGCAGTGGATGCATCTCCCGAAAATGGAGAAGTAACGGTGAACATTAAGAGCGGATATATAATTACAATACACAATGAAGGCTGCATACCCGGAGCTATACAGAAGAATTTTTTTGATAAATACATTACATACGGTAAAAGTAAAGGGACAGGCATCGGCACCTACAGCGCACTGTTGATAGCAAAAAGTCATCATGGGAACATTGCATTTGAAACATCTGAAAAAACGGGAACAGATCTAATCGTAAACCTGCCAGAAATATGATTTTTATCTGACCATCTGTGTTTCAGGAATTTTTCATCTCATACGTTTTGAAAGGTATAAATCCATTAAAATTGTCTGTATACTTTTAAGAATTCAATCTTTCTGAATGCAAAAATTAAATTTTTTTTCAACAGTATAAAAATTTCAAACATCCGCCGGCTCATACCGTCCTAAAGTCAATATGAAAACAAAACTTCCAATTATAACTTTAGCTGCAGGATTCCTTGCATTCAGCACATCACTATATTCTGAAAAACTCACCTTTCACGGTCCCTACAGTTATAAAAATATTTCTATTTACTATATTCAGGGAAAAGATCAAATTAAAACAAAAAACTTTTACACACTTTCAGAAGCCATGAAGAAAAAAAAAGTAAAAGTATTTGAAACCGAAGATGTAAACAATCTTTCCATTCAAAATTTTTCCAGAACCCATGCCGTTTTTATCCAGTCCGGGGACATTGTAAAAGGGGGCAAACAGGACCGTGTTATCGGTACTGATTTAATTCTGCCTCCCTCATCGCCCAAAACCCCCATCGGAGCCTTTTGTGTGGAGTCAGACCGCTGGGAACAACGAGAAGGTGAAAATATCAATGAATTTTCCGGTTCCAATTACAGGGCTTCAAGCAAAGATTTGAAAATTGCAATTAAAAAAGAGAAAGATCAATCACAGGTCTGGAGCAAGGTCGCTGAAAATCAGGATAAACTTTCCGATTCAACAGGCGTCGATGTAAAAAGCAGAAAATCCCAGAGTAGCCTTCAGCTGACGCTTGAAAACAAGAAATTGGAAAATATGAAAAAAGAGTATTTAACCAGGCTCACCAATACCCATCGAGGACATCCGCAGACTGTCGGATATGCTTTTACCATAAACGGGGAAATTAACAGTGCTGATGTCTATGCTTCCCATGCTCTGTTTATGAAAATGTGGCCGAAACTGCTCGATTCCAGCGTAACAGAAGCAATTGGAAAAGTAAAAGAAAAAAATAAAAAAGCCCCTTCATCCGCTGCTGTAAAAAAATGGTATGGTGATGCAAAAGCAAAAGATAAAGAAAAGGCCTCGCTGAATAAAAAAACACGAACAAAAAGCAAGGAATCAAATGAAAATCTTCATTTTGAAACCTATGATGCTGAATCCGGCGTGATGATGCATAAAAATGTAATTAAAAAATAGAGTTGAAACTTATGTATTCGATATCCTAAAAAAATTTATTTTTTAAACTTTTTCCCCGTTCATATTGCCGGTTTTTATTGAATTAATAATCCAGTAACCATCAGATGTCT
>JAOUOA010000252.1 GCA_029880625.1 Spirochaetia bacterium | reverse complement strand
CCAATCTTTTTGATTCGGTTTGAATCATCAATAAGAATTGTCTGCTTGAAACCTTCCCGGGGAGGCGGGGACTCCAGATCATTCTTTTTGCTCATCGCCGGCTGAAAAATAAAGCGGTAAAATATATATGAAATTCCCCCCATACATAAAATCCCAATCACTGCAACCGCAATGTGAACCGGAAGGGGAACAATTAAAAGCATTTCATCTGCCCCGGACCTGAGAATTTAAGTATTCAATAGCCCTCCTTCTAGCTTCTTCTTCTGAAAGTCCCGATCTTTTTTTAATTCGCCATTCATAACTGACCAGAAACTCAAAAACCGTAATTTCATTTTCCGGGAAAACAAAATCAAAACGCGAAAGATCTTCCTGGAAAAGATTGCCTGACTGCCAGGTTTTCGGATTGTGGCCCTGAAAATATTCAATATGCTCCAGTTCTCCTCTATGTGGATTCAGACGTACTTTTAGAATTGCAGTCAAGGTCCAGTCCTTAAAATCATATTCATCATTATACTTCTTGAATTTTCTAAACTGCTCGCTGTCTCCGCCCGGATCCGGTTTACGCTCAATTTTACCCCCGTCAGATACATTTTTATAGAAATAACCTTCTTCAGTAATCAGAACTCTGAATGCTTCTCCGTTCAGTGCGGGAGCTGTAAAGAAGGAATCATCTTCAAGGATATCTGTGCTGACAGAAGAATCAGAACTTCCTTTTATATCACCGCTTTTGCAATTTGGAAAAATCTGAAACATAAATAGAAGCAGAACAGCTGCACGAATTGATATATCAAATGGATTTCTAAATTTTTTTTTTATCATATTGCCTTCCAGGTTAAATAATTCTTATTGAAACATTCTTAAAAAACTGCATTGGCGGGCCTTTTTCAGGAGCAGAGCATATGCTTCTGCACGTATTTTTACCGGCCTTGTGATTCAGAAATTCCTGAGAAGTTTCACACATGCATTATTTCATTTTTTATTCTTTTTTTGCATAAATGTAGATCCATGTAATATATCGTAAATAATTTTTCTTTGATCAGGAGCATAAAAAATCAACATTAAAATGAATCGATTTTAACGCTGATCAATCAAGAATTGAAATCATTTTTTCCATGCGGTCTGCATCATCAGGATAGCTGGAAATCTCAATTGAAAAATTGACCTCTACAGGAGACTCAGAAAGGAAGTTTTTTCTTTTAATTTCCGCTTTTAATTTATTCATGAAAATTTCGCTCTCTTCATGATTTCTGCCTGAAAGCACCAGGGCATAAACTCCCTGTCCCATTCTGCTGAGAAGGTCATTTTCAGAAATATAGCCGGGCAAAAATTTATTTAAATCCCCAAAAAAATTTGAAATATCATCATGCTTATTTAATGATATAATACGTTTCATATTTCGGATTCGCATAACGCAAAGTGAAACATTGCTTGAAAATTCCCTGGCATTCGCAATTTCCAGCTTTAATTTTTCTTCAAGAGGACTGAAAGGATCTTTAAAGAGACTGTCTTTTTCAGAAAGAATCAGATGATTTGCAATAATGGGCGACATGACCTCAGCAAGGGAAACAATCATTTCTCTGTGGAAAGATGTCCATTCCTCAGATACTTCATGAATTGCAATAAATCCCACCAGCCAGTTTAAATTGACCAGGGGCACCAGCCAGAAGTGCTTCATGAGAGCAATATCATCGCCGGTATAATTTTTCACAACATCTGAATTATCCCTGAAGCTCCGCAGTTCGTGCACGCGTGTAAGAGAAGAAATCAGACCCACCAGATCAGAATGAGTTGCAAGCGAAAATTTCTCCATACTTTCCGTACTGATCTTATTGGCCCCGAAAATTCGATAACGATGTTCTTTTGTGGAAAGGAGAACCAGACTGTAGGAAGAAACTTTATAATCATATTCAAGCGAATCTGCCAGCAGGTCGTAAATATCGTCAAGATTCCTCGCTTTTGAAGTATTGCGCGCCAAAGAAAAGATTCTATCATTCATTTCTTTTCGCTTTTTCAAATCTTCTCTTTCTGTCAGCCGTTCCTTGAATTCGACAATTCTGTCAACGCCTGCCGCTGTTAAATCGGAAAGATATTTTAAAAATTCAAGTTCACTGATTGTATATTCTTCACCGGATAAAGATTTTCCAAAAACAATCACTCCCCTGAATTTATTTGAAAAATACATCGGTTTCAAATGTTCCGCAGGAAGCGTTTCGAGAAGCTTCTTTTCAGATTTGGTGAGTGTGAATTTTTTAAAAAACTCCGCATATAGAATTTCATCTTTTTTATGAACCGTTTCGTAAATTGTTTCTCCTTTTCTGAAGATCCATTCTTCTTCCGGTTCAAAACCCGTATAGGTTATGGGGCGAAGCGGAGAATCAGGATCATCCCAGTCTTCCGGAATTAAAATACAGGCTGTTTCCGCTCCAATTTCTCCAACAATCGAAAAAAGCGTATTGTCCAGAAGGGTTTCCATATCATTGGTTGCCGCAATTTCGCGAGAAATTTCAATGAGCGACATAAAATGCTCAATTTTACGCTGCTCACGTATTTTCGAAAATTCCGGTTCTGTACTGAAACCAGATTCCTGGTCATACAGGAGCTGAGAAGGAGTGGATGCAATTTCGCTTCCCGGTCTTGCAAGAGCTCCTGCTTTCTCTTCTGCATCGCCCTTAGCCTCTTCCACCCAGCGATCAAACGGATCATCGGAAATAAACTCTTCTTCCTCCTGTTCCAGAGCAGGATCGCTTTCCGGCGCGGAATTTCCTTCATATTGGAACTCAGGGATTTCTGAGGAAAATATTTCATCTGAAGAAGACTCAGGAGTCTCCGCTTCTGGAACTTCCTCCTGAAATGCATGATCAGCAAGCTCATCGTCAGGAGACTCCTCCAGTGGCTCTATACCAGAATTTTCATGTCCACCTTCTTCTTTTGTGTCAGGAAATGCTTCTTCGGGAGGAGAGTCTTCTGCAAACATGCTGAAGTCAGGTGCTTCTTCATTTTTTTCATCCTGCAAATTTTCCAAAAAGTCCGAATCTGCGTAAGATTCATCTTGAAATTCTGATCCTCCATCTGTTTCATAACTGGCTTCAAAAGATTCCTGCTCATCAGACAAGGGGAATGAATCCATTCCATCAGTTTCAGACAAAGGCAATTCGCCTGATTCGACAGGGAGGGACTTTTCTTCGAAAGGTGCAGAACGAATTTCGCTTTGAAGCTCCTGAACCGCAGATTCTTTAAGACGACTAGCTTTCTCAAGCAGACCTTCTCGTTCATGCTCGGGGGAAACTTCCGCCTGTTCGCGAAGCTCCATGGCTCGGCGAAGAAGGCTTTTGGGGCTTTCTGATCTCTCAGCGGCAGATTCTGTTTGGGGAGTTGAAAATTGATTTTTGAGCCGATTCAGACGATTCAACAGGCCGCTTTTCTTTTTTTTATCCTGAGCGCTTAATTTCTCAGCACGTTCGAGCAGACCCATTTAAGAATCCTCCATGATTTTATAAAAACAGTACCCGGATCAATTCAGATCCAGTTCATCCATGATTTTTTTATAAAGTTCAAAATATTCAGAATTGCTGAATTCCCTTACCGAATCATCTGGAAGCTCGCCGAAAAGCGAATCCAGATAGCCCATCATTTTCTTTAGATCTTCTTTTTTAACATCGACAGCTTCCGAGGACGGAGTTTCCGCCGGGGCAGATTCTGTTTCCAGCTCATCCAGATCAACGCTGTAGGGCATATCAGCTGAAGCTTCAGAAGGAAGAACAGCTTCTGAAGCTTCTTCTTCTGTCACATTCTCAAGAATGCTCGCCATTTCACTTTCATCAAATGCAATGGGACCTTCATCCTCTTCATCAAAAATTGAAGGCTGCGAAACTGTGTCAGAAGCCTCCTCTGCAGAATCATCTACAGGGATCGCAGCTGTTTCTTGAGAGGTTGTATCCACATCAGACTCTATATTTCCAAGCTCTTCTGGAGTCAGAGCAATGGGGCCTTCATCGTCCTCTTCAAGGATACTGGGACCAGCTGAAAAATCTTCGCCGGAAGAAATTTCTTCGTCTTCTGACGGCATTCCAGATTCGGGCAGAAAATCTTCCTGTCCGGAGAAATCATCAAAATTGGTTGAAAAATCTTCACCTCCAGAAAACACTTCTTCGCCTGAGGATAATTCTTCGTCAGAACTTTCTACAATTTCATCCTCACCGAGAGAATCCAGATCACTGTCCAGTACGTCTTGAACTGGTTCTTCAGAAAAATTTTCACCGTCATCGCCGAAAAAATCCTTATCAAATTCATCGCTGAGAAGGCTGTCTTCTGAATCCATTTCTCCTGAAGCATCAATGACCGTTTCCGTATCCGTATCTTCAAGAATATTATCAAGTTCTGATCCCGAAAGTGCAATCTCTTCTTCATCTGAAGGCGAAATATCCTCAACTGAATCATCCTGAAACTCATCCGCTGAAGAGTCTGACATCTCTCCCAGATCTTCCATTAGATCGACGTCATTTTCCGCTACATCTTCAAAAATAGAATCTTCTGTATCTGCACCATCTGAAAATTCAGACAGATCAGTTTGCTCTACAGCATTGGCCTGTTCAACATCTTCTAGCGTCATCTCGGGCATAGAAAAATCATCGTCAAGAATCGCACTTTCCGGATCAATATCATCTGCTGAAGGAGCATCCTGAACTTCAATTTCATCATCGCTTGTATCGCTGAGAATATTGTCAAGTTCATCATTGGAAAGAGATACAGGCTCGTCATCTTCTTCATGGTCATCATAAAAAGCAGGTGTATCGGAAGCTTCATCTAAAATATCATTTGAAGGTTCATCAGAATTTTCACTGAAATCCGGGATGTTATCCGAAATCTCTTCATTCAAAGCTCCGGAAATATCAGAAGAATCATTTAAAAAAACTTCTGAAGAAACTTCATCGTCTGCATGGGAAAAATCATTTAAATCAATTTCAAAATCAGAAGATAAATCAGCATCCATTTGAGGCATTTGATCCGGTTCGTCAAGAAATGCTTTAAAGGAATCTTCCTGTCCATTTCCATCAGCAATTACAGGAACTGCAGGATCTGAATCTCCCATCATATCATTATCATTAAAATCAAAAGATTCCAGCTCATCCTCAAAGGAAGGCATATCATCGATTTCTGACTTACTATCGTTTAATTCCATAAAATCCAGTATATAGCTCTACCAAACAGCAGAAAAATT
>JAOUOA010000163.1 GCA_029880625.1 Spirochaetia bacterium | reverse complement strand
CCGTATGAATCATTTCTGAAAGACGTGAAATCATTTTACCTTCAATCAGCTTATATTCACTTCTTTCTTTTCTGGAAAGTTCATGATCCAGATCTTTTAATAAAGTTTCTGTAAATTCACGGCTGAGCTGCGCCCCAAGCAGAAGATTTCTAATTTTATGAATATTGCGCTCGCCTCGATCCAGAGACAGGGATTCAGCAGCTCTTCCTTCAGATTCCTGGCTCGAAAACTCATGCCGTATTTGATCTGGATGATCCCATTTCTTCATTAAAGCTTGAATTTCTTCTCCAGAAATTGAAATCGATTCATCAGGGATTTCATCCATTGCAAGCGGAGATGCATTTACCTCCAGATTTTTTTCATGAGAAATTGTTTTTTCGGAACCATTCCCATCCGTTAAGCCAGTTTTTAATTCTCCAGTTTTTGCTGGAGGATGGTCTGGATTAAAGACAGACAGATCATCCTGCTTTAAAACTTCTGATTTTTCCTGAATCAGAGCAGAAAGTCGGTCACGTTTTTTCTGCAGCCTTGTAAACGTTTCAGAAATTTCATCCTTGCTGAAAGGGTCGCTTTTTAGAGCAGTTTCTTTGTCAGGTTCCGGATTTGTTTTTGGACTGCCGATTTTTGACAGATCGGATTTGCGATTCGGTTTTCTGGATTCGCCGGATTCCTCCACCATAAAATGAACTTCGTAGACGGTTTTCGCCATCATCCCCAGAAGTCCCCCTTCTTTCATTTCCCTAGTCTGCAAAATAATTGCAGACGAACCGTACCGGGATCTTACCTTCATCATGCATTCAGCTGCGCTCTCTCCGCGAATTTTATCGTATTTCATAAAGACCTGCCAGAAAACAGTTTAGTTCCAGTTTACTGGATTATGTCTCATATATATAGGTTTCCTGGCAACCTTTTTTATTTTTTTTCTGAATTTTCTAATGCTTTTACCCTGGGATATGAAAAAAATCATATTTTTAAGCATTTTTTTTTTACCAAAACTTTTTTACTGCGTCTCAAGAGAAAACGCAATATTAGCATTTGCTAAAATACAAAAACATAAGGAAGAGCACAATGGACAATACAATGTTTGGAAATACTTCAACGGACACTAGAAGAACTCCGTCTTTTTTTGATATGATGAGAGCAGGTTTTGAAAGAGCCCAGGCTCCAGTACAACAGATCCAGGAAATGGATGTAAATGAACTTGCCGAGAAAGTAAATCAAGGCAATGCTAAAATACTTGATGTTAGAACTCACGGCGAATTTGCACAGGGACACCTTGAAAACTCTGTCCACTTTTCCCTTCAGGAAATCAGCGCATTCGGTCCTGCAGCTGAAACCAGAATTCCCTTCGCAAAGGATGACGAAATTCATGTGATCTGCAGATCAGGAAACCGCTCTGCAGCGGCAGTAAATATCCTGAATTCACTCGGGTATACAAATGCTTACAATGTAAGAGGCGGAATCATTGCCTGGGTTCAGAACGGCTTACAGATCACCAACTAAAAATAAATTTCCCTCCTTCTTGTAAACCCCGGACTTTTATGTCCGGGGTTTTTTATAAAATAAATGCCCGGTAAATAAAATATATTCTTGCATATTCCAGCAGGATAATTTCTTTTCTACACATGACTCATTCTTTTAGAAACAATCCTCTTAAAAAATACATCTTTTTTTTACTCTTTGTTCCTGGAATTACTTTGTACTGCAGCAAACCTGTCCCATCTACTGATCCAATTGATCCGGATCTTCTTAAATGGGGCTCCTCTATTTCGCATATGGACAGTGTTTTTCTAAAACATGGCTGGATTGAAATTGCATCATCAGAAGGAAGAAAGGATTATACATTAAAAATTGGCGATGACGACGAGACATTTGATCCTATTATGGATGAAGTTGTCTATCCATATAAAGCATCTCTTTTTTTTAACCAGAACAGACTCAGCATTGCAAGAATCTTCAGAAGCGGTTCTAAAGAAGAAATTAAAAAGTTTAAAGAAGATTTTTTAAGCAAAAATTCTCTTGGATCTCCTGAATGGGAAAGCATCGACCAAACGGTAAAAACACAGAGCGGAAATTCCCATAATGTATCCTCCAGAATTTACTCTTCTGAAGAGATTCTGGTTAAAATTCATGAAAACAGCATCGTTTCAAAAGAAACAAAAGTTAAAGATGAAAGTATAGAAATACAGATTTTTTCCATAAAAGAAAATGAAGGAATTTCTGTAAAAGGGCTTGCAGAACTTCATTAAACAGTATATGATTACTTAAAGGGCTTTTGAACGCTCCTGTTTGTACCCAAAAATAGCGTTATCTTTTGAAAAAAACCAAAAGATAACGCTGTATATAGGTAAATCTTAAAATATAAATTCATTCCAAAACTTACCGAAATTTTAGTCCGGTCTGCATAACATTCTGTTACTGGAGGCATCGCAATGGACATTGAAAAAATCAAATCAATCCTTGGAGAAGAAGCAGATTCGCTTCTTAATCATAAAGCAGTTGTACCTAAAGAACTTCTGGAAGTCCCGGGTCCTGATTTTATCGATCGGGTTTGGCTTTTCTCAGACCGAACCCCGCAGACATTAAATTCTCTTTCAAAACTTTTCCATCATGGAAGACTTTCCGGGACAGGTTATTTATCCATCCTGCCTGTTGATCAGGGAGTGGAACACAGCGGCGGCGCATCTTTTGCACAGAATCCTGTTTATTTCAATCCTGAAAATATTGTAAAACTGGCCCTTGAAGGAGGTTGCAATGCTGTTGCATCAACATTTGGAGTCCTCGGAAGCGTTTCAAGAAAATATGCGCATAAAATTCCCTTTATTGTGAAAATAAACCACAATGAACTTTTAACCTATCCGAGCAAATACGATCAAATTTTATTTTCCGGGGTCAAAGAATCGTGGAATCTGGGCGCTGCTGCTGTTGGAGCAACCATTTATTTCGGATCTGCGGAATCCTCACGGCAGATTGTAGAAATATCTGAAGCTTTCGCCTATGCTCATGAACTCGGAATGGCAACCATCCTCTGGTGCTATCTGAGAAATTCTGATTTTAAAAAAACAAATGACCATCACACGGCTGCCGATGTTACAGGACAGGCAAATCATCTCGGGGTTACAATTGAAGCAGATATCGTAAAGCAGAAGCTGCCGACGCATACAGGCGGATTTACAGATATTAATTTCTGTAAAACGCATGATAAGGTCTACAGTGAACTATCTTCAGATCATGAAATTGATCTTTGCAGGTATCAGATTCTAAATACGTATTCAGGACGGGTTAGTTTAATTAATTCAGGAGGCGCTTCAAAAGGTTCCTCTGACTTAAAAGACGGATTGAAAACTGCCATAATCAATAAACGAGCCGGCGGCACAGGATTGATTATGGGCAGAAAATCCTTTCAAAGACCCATGAAAGAAGGAGTTGAAATTCTGAATGCTGTCCAGGATGTATATTTGAATCATGAGATTACTGTTGCATAAACATTGATTCGGCATTGGGGAACTGCTTTTAAGGCAGAATATTTAAAAAGTTCCCTGAATCGAACCGGAGAAAACTTCAAGAATCTTTTACGAGTTAAGAAAAGATTCCTGTGCAGGGATTATACAGCGCTGCCGCCCATTCGCTCAAGGTCTTTTTCCAGAAGAGCAATTTCACTTTTTAACCTGGCTGCAGATGCAAGAGTCCTTACAGTGGTTTCATCTTTGTAGATATACAGATAGTTATACAGGTTCATTGATATCTCATTGAGAACACCGATCATGCTTTTATCATTCAGGCGGTCATTGCTTACGAGAGTATAAGCAGAAAAAGGAATAAATCGCGAGCCCACCTCAAGAGATTCAATTGGTATATTTTTTGACCGGTTTTGTTTTTCCTGAGAGCTCTGTTTTTTCTCATGCTCATCAGCATTTCTATGGTTTTCAAGAACAGTACGAATATCAATTACCATCCGTGTAAAAACCTTATTGGCTCTTTTGATCAGTCCATTCAGCTGATTTAGAGCAGAATCGCCTGAATTCCCTGCGTCACTGTGAAAATCTTTAAAAGAGTACATAAAAGTTGCATTATTTTTTGAAAATATTTCAAGCTCCCGAATCAGAGCATCGATTTCATCATAAGAGGGTTTAAACAGTCCTGAACGGAAGATCACAACAGTTTCTACGCCGCCCTGAGATTTCCCGGAAACCGGATTTGAAAGAAAAGGTCCAACAACAAGGTCCAGATCCTTGAGAATCAGATACAGAAGTCTGTGAGGCTGGCTTTTTTGATTCTTAATAAAATGTTCATTGATTAAATTTTTCGGAAAAACCCTCTGGACAATCTGTTCGCAGATTGGATTTAAAAAATTCGTCTGAACCCTGGTCCCTTCAAACTTGAAATATTTCTGCCTGATTTCTTCAATTTCAGCAACTTCATGCCTTTTATTGCGGATATCGTCCATTGTCTTTTTTATCCGTGCATTGATTTTTTCAAGTACCGATTCAGGAGCCCTGTATGTATCTAAAATCGCCGGAGGAGTCTGCAGATCATTTGTAATTTCCTCAAAGGATCGGATCCCTCCTCCTGCAAGAGCGTAATAGGATCGAAAAATATTCTGCATGGTGGGAGATTTTGCATCAATTTTCTTCAGAAATTTAATAAAATATTCGCAGTCAGAAGCAAGATCGCTGCTTTGATTTTTTTCTACAAATTCAAGAAAATTTTCTGAAAGAATTTTATCATAATTTTTATATGAAATAAGCGAAGCATAAAGTCTCTGCAGTTTCATTGTCGATACGGGAAAGTCATTTGCTTTCTGGACCGTTTTCAGAATAGAAGGAGTCTTCACGTATTCATTAAAGAACTGATAGGCTGCCATTACTGTATTGTACTGTTCTGCATCCCAGACTTCCCAGCCATAGCTGATTCCAAGGCGAAATGCTTTGATAATTGCAACAATCTGATTTTCTTTAAATGACGAAAATACTTTGTAGGAAGATTTAGAAGGCTTAAGATTTGCCCCGAACCAGCCGGATTCAAGCGTTTCAGTTTCCGTTCCCCAACGGGCAACATCTCCTCCGAAAATTTTTTTCAGAACATTATCTTTTTTCTTTGCAGGCTGCTGAATCCCGGAAGTTCTTTCTTTGCCACGCTTATTCCTTGAGGATGGAGAGGCATCAGAAAATTTAGATTTTGATTCAGCTTCCTTTTTATCCAGGGCTTCAATCTTCTGAATGCGTACGAAAATATCGCTGTTTTGCGCAACAATATCATCTACTTTCTTCTGCAGATCGGGGCTGCGATCCTTTCTGTAAAGTTCGCCGAAAAGTTTATGAGCTTTTTCCCTTGTAAGGGTTGGATCCATTCCTAGTTTCTCTGATTCAGGGGATTTTCAACAGTTCTTGAACCTGCAGGAGGCTTGTAGGAAAAAATATTTGATGGAAAACTTTCAACATGAATGATATTGGAAATTTTAATTGTTAACCAGTCGGAAGAATTCCTGCCCTTCATGCTGATCTGTTTTAACATATAATCATCTCCCCAGTTCAACCGAACCTCTTTAAAATGCACGGATTCATTATCGGCAATCAGATGAGCAGTATTGCCTGATGATTTTACAGAATACCCATTTAAAATCCATCCTAACCCTCCCCCTTTTGAGATAAGTTCTTGTTTTCCGGCTACTCCGGTTGAAGGATCAAAGACGACTAATTCGGAACCTGTAGATGCAATCACCCTGCCGCCGGATAGACGCAAATTCATTTTGCCGTTATGAAAGGAAAGAACACCGGAAAGTCCCTGACCGCCTCCGCTGGAAATTGTAATATTTGCTTTAAAGCTTTTTAAAGAATTCCATTTTGCCACAACCTGATGGACATCTCCGCTCTGAGGCTGGATGAAGGTCAGAGGCAGTAAAAAAATAGGAACATAAATCAGCCGGAGATATTTCAAAATATTATCCAAGAACCTTTTTAAACTCTGCTGTTAAGGCAGGAACAATTTCAAACAGATCATCAACAATGCCGTAAGTTGCAACCTTAAAAATAGGCGCTTCCGGATCTTTATTGACAGCAACAATATACTTGGAAGAGCTCATCCCAGCAAGGTGCTGAATGGCGCCGGAAATTCCGCATGCAATATAGCAGTTTGGGGATACAGTTTTACCGGTCTGGCCAACCTGATTGGAATGGGAAATCCATCCTGCATCCACTGCTGCACGACTTGCGCCGAGAGCTGCACCAAGCACATCGCAAAGTTCCTGCAGAAGAGGCCAGTTTTCAGGTCCCTTAATGCCGCGGCCGCCGGAAACAATGATGGATGCATCTCCCAGCTGAACGTTGGTCCCGGCATCCAGATCCAGATCCGTTAATTTTGAAGCCACATCGCCTTCGGAAGCAGAAGAGGACTCAATCGTTTCAGAACCGGTATGCGAAATTACTTCTTGAGAATTGGGCCTTACAGTGAGAACTGCGGGAGAAGCAGCTTTGATTTTTGCAAATGCTTTTCCTGAATAAATTGGTTTTTTCACCTCGACTGAATCCAGATTTCCGGAAATTT
>JAOUOA010000469.1 GCA_029880625.1 Spirochaetia bacterium | reverse complement strand
AGGTGCTTGAACTTCGCGATAAATACAAAACTCCGGGTGTCGGTTACGGGCATATCAAACAGGATCTTTTAAAAACAATTTTAAATCATTTCGAAGAGGCAAGAAATCGACGGTTGGAACTGGAAAAGGATATTTCTTCTGTGTATGATATCCTGAAAAACGGCGCCCAAAAAGCGGAATCAACAGCTCTTCACTATCTTCAGAAAGTAAGAGAAGTGACCGGTCTTTCCTACCGTTTATAAAAAAAATGCAACGATTTTAAAATTTCCGACGTAGTAGCTATGTGCATTCTCCGACACTGACCGGTAAAATTCTTCTCCTTTTTATTTTATGCGTCAGTTTTTATTATTTTCGGGAAAGTTATTTTATTCTTTTTCTAATCTTTTCTGCACTTTCGGCCGCAGTTTTTGTTATCCTGAGAAAAATTTCTCCCGGACATTCACTGAGCGCTTCCGGTATTCTTTTTGTTTTTCCTCTTCTCCTTCTTGCTGCAGATTTCCGCATCCGGATGACAGAAACCATTCCTGAGATTCCGGATCCGTATTTTGTCCGTAAAGAAAAAAACCGCCTCAAAGCTCTTTCGGGCAGAATCCAGCTTGAGGAAATGTTATCACCGGGCGTCTACAGGTCTTCGTTTTATCTGGAAAAACAGGAAGAAGGATTTTTCCCTAAAAGAAAAAAAACGGCATATCGTCCATATTTCAGAAAAAGTAAAAAATATAAATCTAAAAAAAAATATAAGAACTCTGTAAAATATCAGAAAAAAAAATTCACCTATAAAAGCAAAAAAAGCAGCCGCAGGAACCGTCTTTCAGGACTCAAATGGAGGACCACTCATGAAATTCAGAAAAAATATTCAGTGATTCTATTTTCAAAATCCCCAAAACTTTACGAGGGCTGTGTGATATCCGCGCGCCTTTACGGGAAAACGTCAATTTCGCGAATAAAAGAAAATTCATATGGGGATTATCTGCGTAAAAAAGGGGGCAGAGCGGCTGTATATCTAAAGAATCAAAATTCATACAAAATCGACTGCAGAGAAATATATCTTCGTGGGAAATTTAAAAAATTTCTAAACGATACTCTTACAAGGCATCATGCAAAGCAACGGGTCCGGGGCATGATCCTCGGCATCATGCTCGGGAAATCCGGCTATATGGACCGGGAATTTAAAAAAAACGTACTGGAGCTGGGAATTCTTCATCTGTTTGCCGCAAGCGGACTTCATCTTGGCATTCTCTATCTCTGTTTTTATATTCCTCTTTCGTTTTTATTCGGAAAAAAACATCCTGTTTCGCTTCTTTTGCCGCTGCCGGTCTGTTTTATGTATCTGTTTCTGCTGGCGTTTCCCATTTCACTTTTACGAGCATTTTCGTTTCTGTTTTTTAACGGCATTAAAAGTATTGTTCATAGACGGCTTTCCACGGGAAATTACATCGTCAATACAGCGCTTGTTCTTTTTTTTATATCTCCCGAGGATATGACAGCGCTTTCCGGAATTCTTTCTTTTTCTGCCGTGGCAGGCATACTGCTTTTTCAGAGTAAAATTCTGGAACTGTTTGCCTGGCTGAAAGGACCATTTTTTAAATGGCTGCACGTACAGATTTCTCTGACTCTTTCCGCATCGTTAATTGTTGCTCCCGTGCTGATCTATGTGTTTCGTGCACATTCTTTTATTTCCATTCTGTTTAATCTTGCTGCGGTACCGACCGTCAGTGTAATTCTTCCTCTGGCTTTTTTCGCAACTGCTGCAGAATGGGTTCCCGCTTTTTCTATGATTTCAGAGACTGTTTTTTCTGCTGTTTTTTTTCTTATGGAATGTCTGATCGGTCTGATTGACCGGTTTTCAGCCTTCGGTCTTTTTGTCCGCTTCGGGTCCTGGAAAGTGATTCCTTTTTTTTCCAGTATATGGATGATTCTTTTGCTGATCGTTTATTCTGTTCTGCCGGAGCAGAAACGAATAAGATACCGGCATTTCTTTTTTGCAGCTTTAATTCCTGCAATTCTAATCATAGGCCCGCCCGGTTATTTTCTTTTTTACGGCGATTAATCAGTTGCATGGAAACTAGAGAGATTTAATTTGATTTCTGTGTCCGATGAATATCCGTATTACAGTCCTTCATCCATCAGGAATTTTTTTAAAAGATCCGAAGTTTCGATTCGAAAAAAATGGGGACAGAACTTTTTAATTGATCCCAATCTATCAGTAAAAATTGCAAACAGTCTTCTGCTGGAATGCAGGGGGAACATACTTGAAATCGGACCAGGGCTTGGAGTTCTTACTGCGCAATATTTAAAGCAGCAGGCAGAAGTTCATGCTGTAGAAATAGATCCTGCCCTGGTCCAGGAGCTTGAAACGCGTTTTTCCCAATATAAAAACTTTCATCTCTACAATCAGGACGCTCAAAAATTTTTATTAAAGCTGCAGGAAGACGATGATTTTCGCAGGGACCTCAAGATACAATGTGCAGGAGGAAATCTTCCGTATTATATCACCAGCGGCCTTTTAACCAGGCTGGTGTTGATTCCTGGAATTTTAAAAGGGGTATTTCTGGTTCAGAAGGAATATGCCCTTCGTTGTTCGGCGTCTTCTTCTGAGTCCTCCCTGAATGTATTTTTAAATAATTTCGGAAGCTGGAAAATTCTTTTTAACGCTCCGCCGTCTGTCTTTTATCCTGCTCCCGAAGTGCAGTCCAGCATTATTGAATTTTCCGCTTATGAAAAAAGAATCTGTGATGCAGAAATCCTCCAGAAAATTCTTCGTATGAGTTTCCGGGGGAAACGGAAAAAAATAAAAAATGCATGGGCAATGTCCGATGCCCATTATTCTTTGGATATTATGACAGAAGCTTCGGCCGCTGCAGGGATTTCCCTTGAAAAAAGACCGGAAGAGATCCACCGGGAAGAATATTACAATCTTGTAGAATTTCTTCAGAAGATCCTGTTAAAACAATAAAAGAAATAATACATTAGAAAACTATGAAAACAGCAGCTGCGCAGTCGCCCATCCATGATCTTTTTTCCCCTTCAGTCCGAAAGATTCCCCGCGAAGACATTCTGCCGCTTCTCCAGACTGTTGAAAAACCGGGCAGATATGCAGGAGGCGAATTCGGAATCCCCGACAAAAATCCGGAACAGCACAGCGTGA
>JAOUOA010000424.1 GCA_029880625.1 Spirochaetia bacterium | reverse complement strand
ATCTTTATGAAATCGGCATGTCCAACCAGGGTCTTAAAATCCTCTACGACAGAGTAAACAGAGACGGCCGTTTTATTGCAGACCGCGTGTTTCTGCCCTGGAGCGATTTTTCCGATGCGCTGATTCAAAATAAACTTCCTCTGTATTCCCTGGATCATCAGCTCTCGGTCTCTTCTTTTGATGTTCTCGGAATCAATATTTCTCACGAACTGAGTTATACAAATCTTCTGTATCTCCTTGAACTTTCAGAAATCCCGCGAAGATGGCGTGACCGCGGAGGAGAGCATCCTTTTGTCATTGCAGGCGGAACGGCGGTTTCCAATCCTTTTCCCATCATGGATTTTATGGACGGCGTTTTTATCGGAGACGGCGAAGATGGAATCATGGAAATCATGGCTGTTATACAGGAAGGAAAAGAGCAGAAGAGGAGCCGGATGGAAATTCTGCAGGAGCTGCAGAAAATTGATGGCATGTTTGTTCCTGCATTTTATGAAATGCGCGAAGACGAAGATGTCCCTGTATACACCGGAGGGATTGTAAAAAAAAGGACCTATAAAAACAAAGATTTCTCAGGATTCCGCTATCAGGTGCTGCCCAATGTGGCGATCATCCAGGATAGAGCGGTGATTGAGGTGGCCAGAGGCTGCGGGCAGGGATGCCGCTTCTGCCATGCTGGATTCTGGAAACGACCGGTAAGGAATTCTGCCGTAGACGATCTTGTGGAAAATGCAGGACGTCTGCTAGCCATGACCGGCAGCGACTCGATTGCGCTTCATTCCCTTTCCATTGCAGATTATCCGTTTCTGGAAGAGCTTGTTGTAAAGCTGGCCAATACGTACGGTCCCCGCGGGATTTCGCTTTCTCTTCCCAGTCTTCGTGTGCAGGTAAAAACAATACCTGTTCTGCTTCTTACATCTTCCATTCGGCGAAGCAGCGTTACGTTTGCTCTTGAAGCAGGCAGCGAACTGACACGTGAAAGAATCCGAAAAAAAACTTCAGAAGACAACCTGCATTACCTCATCCGGGAAATATTTAAAAGAGGCTGGGATCTGGTCAAGGTCTACTTTATGCTGGGACTGCCCGATCCCGACCAAAATGAAATTCAGGATATCATTGATGCTCTGAACCGCCTGGGTGATATTGCAAAAGAATCCGGTCAGAAAAAGCATATTAATGTAACTGTATCGCTTTTTGTTCCCAAACCCTTCACAACCTTTCAATGGGAAAAGCAGGCTGATCCTGAATATTTTTTAAATGCCATAAGAGAAATCAAATCGGGTCTGAATTCAAACCGGGTCCATTTAAAATATCCCTATCCCTGGATGGCATACGTGGAAGGACTTCTTTCGCGAAGCGATTCCAGAGCAGGGGAATTCATTGAAAAAGCTTATGAAAAAGGAGCCCGCTTTGATTCCTGGGATGACAAATTTGACCGGGCGATTTGGGAAGATGTAATCCGAGAAATCCCGGAAGTTCTGAAACATGCCTGGATGGATCAGAGCAGGGCCGGTTCGCGAAGGTTCTGGGAAGGAGTGATTGACGGCTTTTCAGAGCAGAAGCTGCTCCGCGACTATGAGAAATTTGAAAATATTACATCTGAAAATATGAATCCTCCGGCCCTGCAGACTCTGGAAAACCGTGAATTCCCAGAAGAACTTCTCAAGCCGGTCCGGATCCCTCAAGAAAAATTTACAACTGCATTTTATCTGACTGTAGAATATTCCAAATCTTTTCCTTTTAATTATATCAGTCACCTTGATATTGCAGAAATCTGGAGGAAGGCGATGAGACGTGCCGGCCTTCCCATGACCTTTTCTTCAGGATTCAACAAACATGAAAAACTGCATTTTACCGAACCGCTTCCCATTTATTTTTCATCTGAATCGGAACTGTTTTATGCGGAACTGTATGAAAGGATCGATCCGGATGAATTTAAATCAAAAATCGCCGCTCAGCTTCCCCGGGGAATCGGTCTGAAAGATCTGAAGCTTCATTTGAAGCTTCCCACGATGCATAACAGACCGATCCGCTATAAGATTATTTTTCAGAACGCTGAATCTGCTCAGGAAAACTTTTTAAAAGTCAAAAATGCCCCCGATGATATTGCATTTGAAAAAGCATCCAGAAAAAAACGCCACCGCAGTAAAGGCGAAGTCAGAAGCGTTGTGAAAAAACTGCAATCTGCCCTCCACGAAATCCAGGTTGAAAATAAAACTTTGTTTTTTACTCTGGAGCATCCGAATACAGGAGCTGTGGGCATAACAGATTTGATTACGAATTATCTTGGTATTCCGTCGGAAAGATGGAACCGTGAGATCAGCATTTCGCGAATTTCATATATATAAAAATTATTAAAAAGTTCCCGGGCAGAACCCGGGAGAGATGTAAAGAAGTTGAAAATTGTCTGATGGCAATGTAAATAAGAGAAATTCTGCGATAAAAAGTTTTTATGCAGCATCTCTCTCAGGTTCTTTCTCGACGCTGTCGTCAGTTGTTTCTTTCTTTTTTGAATCAAACCGGACTGACTGAGCCAATACCTTGATTCTGCTGTGAGGCTGTCCTTCGTCGTCTTTCCAGCGGTCCTGCCGTAAGTATCCTGTAATGGTTACCTTGCTTCCTTTTGCCAGATACTGCGCACAGTTTTCAGCCAGTTTATCCCATGTTTCAACAGGAATATACGAAACGCTTTTATTCCCCTCCTTGTTTCCCCATTCATGATTGACAGCAACGTTAAAGCTGGTCACTGTACCGTGATTTTTAACTTTTCTGGATTCAGGATCGTGCGTTAAATTCCCGTCCAGTGTTACATGCGCAAGATTGTTCATTCATATCCTCCATAGGTCTGTATCTATATAATGTGTTTTTTTTCTGAATCGTTGCATAAAAAAATTAAAAAAATTTTCGAATTTATAAAATTTTCTTATTGGCAACGGTTATGAATTTGTCAGACTAATATCTTTTTTGATTGACTTTATTGAAAAGAATAGCCTGAAATATTTTAGGCCCGTGCTGAACCGAGAATAAGGACGATGCTCGGATGAGGGGCGTTTTTTTAGAGGTGTGTGCCCGGCAGAAGGTTTCTATCTAAATGTCCGTCGATACGGAATCTCACTAACAAGGTATTACATGCAGTTGCAGGATTTATTTGCTCATTCTCTAATTTTATAAAATCTAACTGCCGTTCGCGAAGCTGTATTGTAGTTTGCGAACATAATAGGGATCAAATCAGTAATTTATATATAACAAGAAAATTTTATTGACATGTAAAGTAAAATAACGAATCCTTACTTTTGACTTAAAATATTGTACTGTATTTAAAGAAATTAAAAATTATTTTGTGATGTATTATAAAGTTCAAGAATTTGAATCGTCTCATTACCGTCAGATTTTGTTTGACAAAAGGACCGGGCTA
>JAOUOA010000093.1 GCA_029880625.1 Spirochaetia bacterium | reverse complement strand
CACTACCGTTCTTTTGGTTGTAATGGAAAGCTGGACAGAGCCTTTTTTATCCTGAAGTTTTTCAATTATATTCACCAGTCCGGTCATCACATCATCCTGGTTTTGAAACTCAGAAAAAATATTGTTCAGCGCCGATGTGGTTCTTTTCGTATGAAGGGATGAAATTGTGGTTCGTTTCAATTCATCAAAAATATACTGAGTTTCACTGTACAGAGTATCTGCAAAACGAGTAGAAATCAGTTTGGTATCTGTCAGTCCGTCAGGAATGGATCTTTTAGCGGTTTTTTTTAAAAGATGTTCGTCTTCTGTATCGAAATAAATTCCCTTTTCACTGTAGCGGATCAGGCGGTCGATTTCTTCTGGAGTTGCATTTTCCTTACTGTAGATTAAAATCGTTCCATCCTGATTATAAAAATGCAGCGGAATTCTCTGCTGTGTTCGAAACATTTCAATAACATCGTCCGTCATCTCAACTTTTTCATAATGAGCCATAATTTCACCGTTTGAAGAGCAGGTTTTGAAATGAATTCTGGTTGTAAAACAGATTTCTCAGAACTAATTAGACGATAAAAAACTGCCGTCTGATTGAACAGATCCTGCTTTAATTCCTTTAAAGATTTAATTTATCTGTATACAAAAAACAGAATGATCTGCAAAAGATTTTACAAAAATTAAGGGTTGTTTCAAATCTGTTTTACAGATGCAATGAGAGAGCTTCTTTCTGACAGATTTCGTTTAATTCGATTTTTATCGCTGGGCGGTTTGGCTGCAGGATGGATGCTTCCTCCTGCTGGATTCAGCTTCAGTATTTGTATTTTTTACAATCTTACCGGACTTCCCTGTCCTGCATGCGGCCTTACCAGATCGGTCAGTCATATTGTCCAGGGAGATTTTCTTCACTCATTGATCTACCATCCTGCAGGAGTTCTTGTTGCAGCTGTGATGCTTCTCTTTGTTCTCAGTTTTTTCTTTAAGAATTCAAGTGCATTTTACTATCGTTTTGAAAAATATTTAATCAGATTTTTTTACGCAGCAGCCGGAGTTGTTTTTATTTTTGGTGCAGTTCGGGCCTATATGATTGTGTATGAACCGGAAGCTGCCGAAATCTATTTTTACACGTTTCATGAAAAGAATATATATTTCTATTTTAAAGAAATGATTTTTCATCTGTTGAAGGCGCGGTCTTAAATTCAGAATTCGTCTTTCATCACTTCGTTCAGTTTTTCTTCAAGAGAGCATTTTGGATAATCTCCGGGTTCCAGCGAAACTCCGATCCAGCCGAATGCCTCCTGTTTGGCAATTACATTAATATCCCATCCTCTTTCCAGCATTGGACATTCATTTACCCGGTTCTGGCAGAGAATCTGAGCTGCACTTGGTTTTGGATAAGCCCAGGCTGAAGGGGGATGAAGGCATTCTTTTTCAATTTCTGCAATTCGGGTAAGTTTTTTAATATTATTTTCATATTGTTTAAATTTTCTTAAAATCGGAGCTATGAGTTCTTTATGGAAATACCCCTTTCCGGAATTGTATGCGACACGATAAACAAGTTCTTCAGCAAAGTGGCTGCTGTCTGAGATATGAAGCGAAGAGTCCGTGATGTACCTTGCGATTTTTAATACCTCGGTTGTGATCATTGAGGCTTTTTCATCTGCTTTTGCATCTTCAGGAAAATTCTCATTGTCTTCTTCTACAGAGACAAAATCTTTATCGTTCGCTGTACCTGTGTCGAGGGGAGCCTGAATTGTGCTGGGGAAAGGGAAAACTGTAATTGTATGGTTCCGGATTGCTTCGATTACCTCTCCGGGAAGTTTAATCTTTTGTGCGATTTGAGCGCTTTTGCCAGCAATTTCTTTTTTTGCATTTTCCACCTGGGGAGGATATTTCCAGTTATCGCTTCCTGAATGGCAGATGTCTGCAAGAAAACCGGCCAGAAACGCATATCGATTGATAAAACGGATTCTGAAATTTTTTTGAATGGCAATGCCCAGAGAAATGAGGCCAAAATCTGCAAGATGATTGAAAAAGGACTGTTTGGTTCCTGATATTTTAAATGCGGTGAGGGCAAGTCCTTTGGATTGAAAGGAATGCTTGATGTATCCTTTGTAGTTATGCTGTGTTTCGCGGAATAACTCTCCGATAAATTCATTGTTGGTTTCATCAAGGCGTTTGAGGATCAAATTTGCAAGCTTTTCTCTGATGCGTTCCAGCAGATCCGGTGTTAGAGCAATTGTGAAATCATGCTTAAATTGATCTCGAATTGTATGGAGTTTTTCAAGGGCGCTTTCTTTTACGGTCGTATTTTCTTTGATCAGAATATTGCCCTTGATATCCTGAAGAGGATCGGTCAGTTTCATGGTTCCGACCAGATTGTACTGTCTGGCAAATAAGATGAACTGATCAAGGTCGTCAAAATGAATTCCATTAGGGGTGATTTCCAACTGAAGCTCCTTTGAACTGAGAATAATTTTTCCAGGAAAGATTCTCTCTGCCCTGAAATTTTATAAATTTTTCTTATGAAAGAATGTCAATAAAAAAGGATTCTTTCAAAGAATTATCGACGAGGAGAACTGATTTGATCTAAAGCTCTTTTTTGATGAAAAGATGAAAAATAAAGAATCTTTAGTTTGAAAAAGCCTTCCGGATCGTACCTTTATGTTTAAATCAGAATTCTGGGCAGCCGTTTTTCATGGGTTCCTGAAAAATGAAAAATTCTTTTTTCTTTAATAAAAAACCCCCTGTCTGTTTGCTGTCACAATGGAAATTCTTGAAATCTATTCAGAAGCTGTTGAACAGTTTCTTGAAAAAGAAATTGCTGTCTTGATTCAGAAGCAGGCAGATTCGGATATTGCGGAACCTATGATCTATTCTTTAATGGCCGGCGGGAAACGGATTCGTCCGTTTCTGACGCTGATTTCAGCCGGGGTTCCTCTGGTTGAAAATTTTGACTCTGCTCATATGGATGGTTATCAAAAATCAGCTTTTTTTGCAGGAGCTGCACTTGAAATCATTCATACCTATTCGTTAATTCATGATGACCTTCCTTCCATGGATAATGATCTTCTTAGAAGAGGCAAGCCTTCCTGTCATGCTGAATTCGGCGAATGGCGGGCGATTCTTGCAGGAGATGCTCTGAATACGTTTGCGTTTGGAATTTTGCCTTTTGTTGCGAAATACTCAAAAGAAAACATCCTTGAACGGCTGATTTTTCTGTTAAATGAAGCTGCCGGAATCGGAGGGATGATCTGCGGTCAGGCTCTGGATCTTGCGGCGGAAAAAGAAAATTCATCTGAATCTCAAAATTCATCTGAAAAGAAAGATCATTTAAAAAAAATCCATTTAAATAAAACTGCTGCGATGATTCGTGCATCCTGTGAAATGGGCGCTCTGATATCCGGTTCTGAGAGGATGGATGTATACCGAAAATACGGCGAAACCCTGGGGCTTCTTTTTCAGATTGCCGACGATATTCTGGATGTTACCGGAAGTTCCGAAGAACTGGGAAAAACAGCTGGAAAAGACAGCCTTTCGGGAAAATTGACCTATCCTTCTCTTTACGGACTTGAAAAAAGTAAGGCAATAGCCATGGAAATGGCTGATGAACTGAAGCGCCTTTCATTCGATCTTCTTCCCGGCCCCTTTGCCAGAAATGATTTCAGACAGGTTTTTCATGATCTTCCGGAATTTATTTACTCAAGAAAGAATTGACGGATAAGGGCATGAATCCGTGGAAAAAAAAATTAATCGAAGTCCTTCTTGAACAGGGGCTTGAAGAACAGCTGGCAAGAGGAATGATCCTGTCAGGAAAAATCCTGGTAAACGGAAAGCGGGAAACTCGAACCGGCGCATTTATCCGTTCTGACGACAGTGTTCTCATTCCGGAACCCAAAAAATATGTCAGCCGTTCTGCTTTGAAGCTCCTGGGCGGACTTGACGATTTCGGCGTAAGCATTGAGAATAAAATCTGCATGGATCTTGGATCGTCCACTGGAGGATTTGTACAGGTTCTTCTCGAAAAAGGAGCGAAACGAGTTTATGCTGTTGATGTGGGCTACGGCATCCTGGATTATTCTCTTCGTAAAAATGAAAAAGTAACGGTTCTGGAACGATGCAATGTTAGAAATATCAGCGCCTCATGGTTTTTGCCGGAAGATTTTGAAGAAATCAAAAAAAGAAAATGCTTCTTTGTAAGCTGCGATATTTCGTTTATGTCTATCAGGACAGTCCTTTCTTCTCTGGTTGCTTTTCTTTCAGAAGAAAAGATTTTCTGCGAAGGGGTTCTTCTTTTAAAGCCTCAGTTTGAAGACTCCAGAAATACGGAAAAGGGAATTCTTGCAGACGAATCTTTGCGCCGCAAAATTGTGGATGACTCTGTGAAGTATTTGGAATCAATCGGCGCGGAATGCAGGGGCGTGCGCCCTTCTAAAATTAAGGGCGCATCTGGAAACCAGGAATATTTAATATCGATTTTTTTCTCAGGATAAAAAGATGGTCTCGTCGCGTCCTGGACCGACTGAAAGCAGACTGATGGGCACCCCGGTCAGTTCTGTAAGTCTGTCAATATAGGAGCGGCAGTTTTTAGGTAATTCATCAAGGGATCTGGCTTTGCTGATATCGGTTTTCCACCCGGGCAATGTTTCATAAATAGGTTTGATTTTTTCCAGATTCTGAGCGGGAAATGCATCGATCTTCTTTCCGTCAATTTCATAGCCTGTGCATATTGGGATTTCGTCATATTCCGATAGGATGTCCAGTTTTGTCAGCGCAAGGTCGGTCAGGCCGTTGATTCTTGCAGAATGCTTTACCAGTTCCGTGTCGAACCAGCCTGTTCTTCGCGGGCGTCCAGTTGTCGCTCCGTATTCTCGGCCGTATCCTCTGAGGCGTTCTCCTTCTTCTCCGAAAAGCTCGGTAGGAAAAGGGCCTTCGCCGACCCTCGTCACATAGGCCTTGCAGATTCCCGTTACGCGCTTGAGGTGCTGGAATGACATTCCGCTTCCTGTAATTGCGCCTCCTGTAGTTGTATTGCTGGATGTTACAAACGGGTATGTACCGCAGTCAATGTCCAGAGCCGTTCCCTGCGCGCCTTCCAGTAGCACTTTTTTGCCGTTTTTCAATTCTTCGTTGAGGTAAAATGACGTATTGCGGATGAGTCCTTGGACCCTGTCCCTGAATTTTAAAAGGTCGTCATACAGAGGCGCGAGTTCAACTTCTTTTAAATTGTAAAGTCGCGTGAGTTCAGCATTTTTAAATTCCAGTATATGTTCCAGTCTGTTTTTTAGAACGGTTTCATCCAGAAGATCGCCCATGCGGAGTCCCACACGCAGCATTTTATCTGCATAACAGATGCCGATCCCTCTTCCGGTGGTTCCGATTTTTTTGCTTCCTGCCAGTCCTTCTCTATGTCCGTCAATGACTCTGTGTAGAGGCAGTACCAGATGGAGGGAATCGGAAAGAATGGTTCTTTCAAATGCGTCAATTCCTCTTTCTTTCAGACTGTCCATTTCTTCCATAAAAGAGACTGGATCAAGAACGACTCCGTTGCCGATCACGCAAATTGTGTTTTGATAAAGAATTCCGCTCGGTATAAGATGAAAAATATATTCCTCATTGCCGACTTTCACTGTATGACCGGCATTGGCTCCGCCCTGATAACGTACAATGATATCAATATTTTCGCAAAGGTAGTCAATTACCTTGGCTTTTCCTTCGTCTCCCCACTGTGTACCTACGACTAAATGTGCACTCATAATACCTCAAATCTGTTCAGAAATTATAGAAAGATTCAGAGCAAAGCCGCAGGCTGTCTGACTCTCTCCTGAGAACTGCTCATACAGCGAATCGTATACGCCGCCTGTTATCACGGTTTCCCTGCAGTTTTCAATGTAGCCTTCAAAAACAGGTCCTGTATAATAGGTAAGCTCGCGGACCAAGCTGAAGTCATAAATGACATTCGGTACCTTTCTTGCTTCACGAATACAGGAAAGAAGGTTTTCATTTTTTTTACAGAGAAATTCAAGTTCGTCAAGGGCGCGGTGATCTCCAAAAATTAAAGGAACCTCGGTCAGAAGATCGGTCAGCTCAGAAGAGCAGACTCCCTTTATCATAGACCTTATTTTGTAAGTGTCTTTCAAATGAAAGGCTTCGGAAAGCGGGGACCTTAAATTTTCAGGAATTGTTTCAAAAAGAGCGTTTAGAAATCGAACGTCTCCATAAAGAAATTTAGCTTCCAGACGATTGTTATGTATGAGTTCAGATGCAAGAGAAAGGATTTTTAAAAACCTGTCCGGATCCTGATTCCCGATGCTTTCAATACCGGCCTGTACCATTTCCCGTCTGTTGCCGGCGCCCCAGGTTCTGTCATGAAAAACCGGCTGAATATAAAATACATTTAACGGACGATCCTTTCCCAGTCTGCCTGCAGCCGCTGCTTTGACCACCTGAACTGTCAGATCTGAGCGTACTGCCAGAACTTCTCCGGATGCATCTCTGACTTCAAAGACCGGATCGGATGACTGACGGGCTGTGATCTGGAAGGTCCGGTAAAAGTCAAGGGAAGGGGGAATTACTTCCATATATTGATTTTTTTTCAGGGATTTTCTTACTGTATCGGAAAGGGTAGTTAAAGATTCGGTTTCTTTCACTGAAAGAAAATTAAATCCATGAGGAATCCAGCTCCTGTATTTATCATTCCCTGTAAGCATGAAATGTTACTCTGAAAATAAGGCATCTGACGGCAATTCTTTTCTTTTATGCCCGTTCTGCAGTTCTGAATATTCTAAAAATTACATCTTTTTGAAGTCAAAATTGCCAAAAATGCCGATTATATGGGTAAAAACACATTAAAATTATGAATCATAGAATTATCAAAGGATTTCTTTCTGGAGTGATTACCTTTTTTGTAATGCTGGCAGTCACGGCTGGAATTTCAGGATTTGTCGGTTACAGATTGGTGCATGACAGGCTTGTATACAATGATGCAATTGCCAGAATGATGGGGCAGGTTTTAGCGTCTGTTGTTTCCAATTTGCGTTCTGAAATGACTGAAGGAATAAAAAGGAATCAAAAGCAGGAAGAATTTAATATTAAGTGGTCACAAGTGTTTAACGGCATGGTAAAAGACTCTAAAAACAGAAAAGATATTTATCGAATTGATGAAATCTTTCTTTTGAACCGAAAGGGGGAAATGCTGGCACACAGCGATGTGACGAAACTATCTAAATTTCATGCAGACAATACTGACCGCAAAGATATGGTAAGAGTGGGCAGCCGTTCGCCGGATAGTCCCGTAAAAATTGAAGTTCAGTCCATCTTCAGTGGGGAGCATTTCTTCCATCCTGATTTTTATGAGTTTGTAAAAATTTATTTTCCTGATTTAATTGCAGAAACCTATCTGGTCAGTTATGCTGTTTTCCCCGTAGACAGTAAAATTGCAAATGCTACCCTTCATATCCTTTTAAAAAATACTTCTTTTCTGGATCATTACAGTCAGATTGAGAAAATAGCAATTCGAACAGCCGCAGCAGCTTTTGCGTTCTCTGTTTTCATTTCTCTTTTTGTTATGTTGATTGTAATGATCACCGCTGGAAGGAAGGCTTCCGGGCAAAAGTCTGAATTTAAAAAGCAGTTACAGGGCAGAATTCAGCCGGAAATCCCGGCCGGGATGGAAATTTTTGAATCGGAAAGTCATGCAAAATCCGGCGTTGCAGGCGCTCAGATGCAGGACACCTCCAGACGAGGATCTGTGATTCTTGATGCGATACCTCTTGATGATATAAAAAAAGGGACAAAGTGATGCTTGATATTTCTTCGGATCAGAAAAATCAAAACAGTGCATATATAATCAATCTGTCCGGAAGCATTGATTCTGAAACATCCCGTGATTTTGAATCCTTTTTCTCTGAGATGATTTCACAGGGATACCGTTTTTTTATTCTGGAATCTTCACGTCTGAAGTCCATGTCAAACTCCGGTATTGCAGGTCTTGTTCAGTTCCTGAAAAAGATCGAAAATGAATCCGGATTTGTCTGTTTCGCAGCATTGAATTATGAAAATCATATGCTCATGGATTTTTGCGGCATTTCTCAAAAGTATCCAGTTTTTGCTACACTCATTGAAGCGGAAAACTTTATTCAGCAAGTGATGAGTGATTCAGCCAAAGACAAAACCATTTCAAATCCTGTTCAGCCGGAAATCCGTGATCTTTATGGTAATCACGGATTTTCGCGAGGTTATAACAGAAAAAAAGATCTGCATAAAGAAACATTGCAGGAATTTTC
>JAOUOA010000038.1 GCA_029880625.1 Spirochaetia bacterium | reverse complement strand
CAACGAAACCAAAAATACAGAAGTAAAAGACCGGGAATTTTCAGAAAAGAGATTGTCCGGAATGAATATTGCCCCTGAAGATTCGATTATTGAATGCGAGCAGTGTTCGGCCGTGATCCGCGTCTACAAATCCGGAAAGCATATGTGCCCGTCATGCAGCATTGAGTTTTTTGTAAAGTATGACGGATCGGTTTCCTATTTTGAAAAACTCAATAAATGATCGGTTTTTTGTTTATCAAAATTTCCATAAATCATGAAATTTAATCCTTTTCATTCAGCCTGAAAAGCTGTTGAATGGAGTAATAATTTCCTTTGTATAATTCATGGTGCCTGTAGTACGAAAATATATTTTATATGCACGCAGGAATCAGCCTTTTCTTATTTACTCGGCTGTCCTTTTTCTGTGGCAGTTATTCCATTTTTTATCCATGAAAACACGCTCCTCTGCAGGTCTGATACCTATTCCCAGGGATCAGACCCTTTATCTGCAGATTTTTGAAAACATGCTTACTTTCCGGGGGACCGGAGCTTCCATTCTTGGATTTCAGTCTCTGTTTGAGAATCATTTTTCGCCTGTGTTTTTTTTGATTCTTCCTGTGTATGGAGCTTTAAAATTATTTTTTTCTGTTCCTGATACGATTTTATTTTTATCATTCTTATTTCTATTCGCAGGTAGCCTGTTCCTGTTTGTTTTTGCAGAAAAAATTTCAGAAAAAAATATTTGGATCATGATATCGCTTATTGTGATGTGGATCGGATCATCCAGTCTGAATTATCTGTCCTCAGGGGGATTTCGCGAGACCTTTCTGTCTTTTATTCCGCTTGGAATCATGATTTATTCTTTTGAGAAAAATCAAAAGGGAAGATTTGTTATTGCATCGATCCTTCTTCTTCTAATTCGTGAAGATTACGGCCTTTTGCTGTTCGGCTTTCTTTTCCTTTCCTTTGGGAAAAAAGAGATCTTCTGGAAGCTATTTCCTCTTGTTGGAGTTCTTGTTTTTACAGTTCTCCTTGCATTTGTCATTCCTTCAGTCAGTTCCCGGGGGGAGTTTACAGGTTCGGGAAGATTTTCGCATCTTGGAAAAGATTTTTATGATATTTTATTTTCTCCTTTTTTTCATCCGCAGGATTTTTTTCAGTCTCTTCTGCGTCCGCAGAATTTTCAATTCCTTCTTGATTTGCTGTATCCCTTTGTTTTTCTTCCGCTGCTCTATCCCAGGTTTCTTCTTCCACTGCTTCCTTATATGCTGATTTTGTTTTTGGATAATTATGCACTTGTTCCAGCATCCTCTGTTGTAACCTGGTATGCAGCTCCAGCAGCTCCTTTTCTTCTGTTCGCATCTGCGAAGGCTCTCGCAAATATCAGAGAGCGGATTTCCAGGAGGGTCGTGATTCTGAGGATTTCTGTTTTTTTAATGATCATTTTCCCCGCAGTGTTTCTATATAGAAAAAGTACGCTTTTTTCTTCCGTTTATTTCCCCGACTCTGGCAGTACACTGGTTGAATCAGTTGAAAAAACAAAAGAAATTATTGCGGAAGGCTCTGAAGTTTATGTATCGTATAATCTTTCTCCGTTTCTGGGCGACAGAAAGCTTCTTTATCCATATGAATATTCTGACTTTTTACGTGATGATTCGTATACGCTGATTGCAAAAGATTTTTCCAGTCCTGCTGTCTGGCAGGACTGCTGCAGCAGAGAGGAATACAGAAAAAAAGTTCTCGGAATTGTAAAAAGATACTCAAACCGAATTTCTTATATTGATCAGAATCTTTTATTGATTTCTCCTGCTGAGGGATCTTCCGAAAATGTTCCGGCAGAAAAAATTACTGAAAGGGAGTGGGTGGAAGCGGAATATACCGGGAGTGAACTCTTTTATAATTTATCGCTTCTGAAAACTGACGGAGGTGTTTCCCGTTCGCTTTCAGGAGTCCTTCCGGGAAAAAAGCGTTCTGCAAATGCATTTGTAGGAGGACTGCATTCCGGAAAAGGCGATTGGATTTTTTCTGTTCGAATAAAAGGAAAGGTTTCTGAAAGTTGCAATTACAGACGGAGGCCTGTTCTTGTCATCCGTAATATGAATCAAATCTATCTGGAAAATACGTTTCCTGTATTTCATGAACCGCAGTTTACTGTAATGAAATTCCGTTTTCAGATGACAGATAACAGTGTGTTTTTTCCCGTAATCCGCTACAGACGCTGCGGCAGAGCCTGGATTGACCGATACAGACTTGATAAAATTTCAGATAAGCCTGTTCCTGGATTCAGGTAATTCTATGTCTTCTTAAAATTAAATAAATATATATAAAACAGGATAAATGAGAGATTTGTTATGAAAATTGTTAAATTAAAACAGAAAAATCAGTTTGGTCTGGCTCCGCTTTCTTTCAGTGAGATCAAAACCATCAAGGATGCCTGTAAAGAATACGGCAAACAGGGGTCTTCTGCGGCAAAAGAAATAGCAGAAAAAATTGAAAAATCAATGGGTGAGATTTCGATTTAATCGAATTTTCTGATGACTACTGAATTTTTTAAAGCCCTATAAAAATAGATTTGATAAATATCCGGAAGAATCATATTTGTTTCATTGAATAAAAAAAATATGATTAAATATTATTCAGAAGAACTTTGCAGAAAGTATAAAGCAGATTGTTCTTTTGGATTAAATATCAGGATAAAAAATGAGTCAGGATCTTAAACATATAATGATTACCGGCGCTGCAGGAGCCATTGGATCAGAAATTGCCAGAAAACTCATCGATTTAAATTCATATTTCTTGATTTTAATCTGCCGTACCGAGGAAAGTAAAAAGGATCTTGAGGAGAGGTTCTCCCGTTACTGCGGAATGAAGCAGATTCAAATTGAAGCAGCAGACCTTGCCTTGAAATCCAATGTGAAGCACCTTGCTGAAAAGGTTAAACTTCCAATTCACGTTTTGATCAATAATGCAGCATGTACGCCCAGGGAGCGAGAAGTAACAGCTGATGGACTTGAAATGCAGTTCGCTGCAAATATTTTAAATTATTTCTGGATGACGCTAGCCTTTCGCCCTCATTTGAAAAATGCAGAACAATCAAGAATCGTTAATGTTGCCAGCTACTGGGCCGGTGATCTGGATCTTGAGGATCTGCAGTTTTCCAGGAGACCCTACAGTAACAATACTGCATACCGTCAGTCAAAACAGGCGAATCGAATGCTGAGCGCTTATTTTTCTGAATTATTCAAAGGGGATAATATCTCCGTAAATGCATGCCATCCTGGTGAAGTTCCTTCTAAATTAAGTTACAACCTCGGTTTTTCCGGAAGTGAAAGCGCTTCAAAAGGCGCAGAAACCCCGGTATGGCTGGCATCAGATGATGCAGGTTATAGAACTACGGGTAAATGGTACGAATATAAAGAAGAATGCCCCTGCAGATTTTCAAAAGACCATAATGCAATGGAAAGGCTTTATGAAATCTGCATGGAATATTCCGAGGGGTTTTAGGTGCAAACGAATAGTATCAGTTAAGGAGACGCTCTGAGCAAATTATTCTGGCCGACCAGCAATCTTTCCAGATCTTCTGAAATTTATATTCAGGGAATTGCAGGGCCTGTTCGCATGCTTCTGCAGGAGAAGTCATTATAATAGAAAGCGTTTATAGAGGGTTGAAAAAAACAACAAGAAACTCAGAATAAAACGGGAAAATGTCAACGTAAAAGGGAAGGGAAAAATGATTTTTTATAAAGTCAAATCAGGTTCCCGTGTCCTGGATATCTTTAGTAAGCCTTAAATATATTCACAATATTGTTTTCGATGGATTTTTTTATTCTCTTTTCAGTTGCCAGCTCCAAATAATGGAAATCAGAAGAATTGCATTTTACCATCACTGCGATTCTCAAACGATTCTGAAAATATTAAATATGAAGTCATTTGCAGATTCAAGCTTCGGGTTTCATAATGTCCATTCATGAACTAAAAATTTTCAGATCAGGGCCATCTGAATATAATGTTATTTTTTTCCGAAAATAGGCAAGAACTTTAAAAAACCGTATTGATATCTCATATGTCATCTCAAAAAGGCAGAAACTATCCTGAGCATCAGGCCCACATGTATATAATTCTGAATTTTCTGTGAATCCTATCTTAAAAAGGTGTCTTGAATCCAAAATTTTTATGTCCCTTTGCCAATATTTTAAGTAAAAAGTCAAAGATATCTGTCCAATGATTAAAAATTGTTCAGGAATCAGTCAGGAAATCATTTTTTATTCAAAATTAAAAAATTATTGATTATACATGGTGAATTTATATATCATAGTTACAGATATAATTAATAAGATTAAATTTGTCTGAAGGATTTTTCATAAATTCTTTAAAGCTTGAGTAGATCAAATTTTACGGCATTTGATCAAGAGATTTGGCCTTCAGTCAGGAATTTTTTTTCTCAGCATTCATAATGCTTGAAACCGTTTTGTTATGAGAGACATTAAAAAATATTTATACAGAGCAATTATCCAGTCTTTAAATACAGATCAAATCAATCATATTGGGAATTTAATTGATAAAAATTTTGATGTGGGAAGGCTATCTGGGTTTGGAAATATTTCTTCCATTCCAAAAACAACTGCGGCTGAAACTGTGATTCGTTATTTTAACCAATCAAGGGATTTAATTCGTTATTACGAACTTATGCTGCAGTTCCATGGTCGATTTCTCTATGACTCTTATATTCATGTGAAAAATAGACATGAATTTATAAAACTTCTTTTTTCAAAAGGCTGGATTTTTGATTCCGATATCATGATGTTTCTTCAGGATCCATTTCTTGTAGAGGATATTAATTTTCTTGAATCGATTAAAAATATTGATCTTCGGAATCAATTTGATTTTTCTGAAATTATGGCAAGAATCAGCCGGGTAGCAAAAAAGCTGAGAGATATTGATATTGAATGGCATATTTCCATGCGGATGTACGGCCTGACAAAGGAAGTCGACAGTCTTATGACAGGCCTCCTTGAACTGCTTCTGGCAAAGCAGAATTTGACAGAATTGACCTTTAATATATTTTTCTGTTTGCGTGAACTTGCAGTAAATGCAGGCAAAGCAGGATATAAAACCCTTTACGAAAAATATATGCACCGTCATAACGTAGAAACCGGAGAATCAGATTATGAAGAAACTCTTCGGATGTTTCGTGATGAAATTTACGAGAATAGAGATTTACGACTGATTGAACTTGCACGTCAGGAAGATCTTTATTTTGATCTTTATTTCAATTCAAATAAGCATTCCATATCTGTCTGGACCCAGAACTATACACCCATTACAAAAGTTGAAAAAATCCGCCTTCTGCAGAGGCTTAGCATTTCAACGTTTAATGAAGAAGACAGCTTTATTTCGCTTGATGATAAACATGCAGAAGGAGCTGGAATGGGAATTATCATGGTGATGAATATTTTACGTTCTCTTTACCCTGGAAAAGAGCCCCTGAAAGTCGTATTTTATCCCGACAGTACTAAAATCGGTTTTGTACTGTTTCGTACCGATATGAAAGAAAATATAAGCTTGCTATGAAATTAATTTTTTTCCTTCTCTCATTTGGAATTTATTCTGCAGTTTTTCCTTTTATGATTATCTGCAGCTCCGGCAGTTTTTATCGGATTGCATCTTCTGAAGAAAAAAAAGACATTGAAAAAATGTGGGTCCGGTTTATTGATGCAGCTGAAAAGAAAGATCAAAATTTACTGAAGATGCTTATTGATGACTCAGTCCTGTGTTATTTCTGCATTGAAAACACCAGAGCGGAAGCGGATGAAGTGGCAAGCCTCAGAAATGACGGCAGACTTTTTGAATCGGATCTTTATGAGAAAAAAATAAGAATTCCTGCCGATCATTTTATTTCGGAGGATGTCCCTCTCATATTTAACCGCGATATGATTTACCGTCTGAGAAATGCAAAAACACATTATATTTTCCGAAAAATTAGCGGCGAAAAATATTTTGAAATTATTGTAACGACAACAGAGCCTGGAGAATTTCATCCCGGACACGAAGGCGGCCAGCATGTCTTTCAGTTTCGTCAATCTGAATCAGGATATTTGCTGACAGATATCAGCACAATTCCCTGAATTGAATTCTTAATGATGCTTTCAGAAATATCCCTTGACAGAATTTCTGTTTAATACATATATAAATATAGCAATATGTAAATATATTTAGGAAGTGGAATATGAGAAAAACTGCGCCTTACAGACTGCTGGATGTCTTTACGAAGGAAAAATACTGCGGGAATCCTCTGGCTGTATTTGCAGATGCTTCTGAAATATCCGCTGAAGAAATGCAGAAAGTTGCCTCGGAAATTAATTATTCAGAAACAGCATTTGTTACGGAATGTAACGACAGAGATGCCAATCGTTGGAGTGTAAGAATCTTTACGCCCAGGAGCGAAGTTCCTTTTGCGGGGCATCCGTTGATCGGTACTGCAGGAGTTATTTACAGCAGTTTGAATCCAGGAAAACGAAAAATTTTTCTGGAGACGATTTCCGGGACAGTTGAAATTTTTGTATCCGGAGAAAAGGAGAATCTTCTCTGGATGAGTCAGCATGAACCTGAATTCGGCGCGGTCCACGAAAAAAAAGATATTTCCGAAATTCTTTCACTCAATCAAAATGATCTGGCAGATCTTCCCGTACAGGATGTTTCAACAGGACTTCCCTGTACGGTTGTTCCTGTAAAAAATATTTTGTCTCTGAAAAAAATCAAGATTAAAAAAGATATTTGTCTTGAATATGTAAAGGGACGTAATGCAAAAGCGATTCTTGCATTTTCAGACGAATCTTACAACAGCCGTCAGAATGTATCCGTGCGTGTTTTTGCTCCTTATTACGGAATAGACGAAGATGCAGCGACCGGCAGCGCTAATGGCTGTCTTGCAGCCTATAAGTTGAAATTATCAGACCAGAATACCATCAACCTGATATCCGGCCAGGGATATGAAATCGCAAGGCCTTCAGAATTGTATTTAAATGCCAGCCGTGCCGCGGATAGAATTCAAGTAAAAGTCGGGGGAGAAATTGCTGAAACTGGAGAAGGTTTCTGGTATATCGGATTATAAAAATTTATTCAGTTTCTTTGAAAATAATCTTATTATTTTTTCATTTCTTTTATAATAAGTATATTTACCTGATCGTATCGAGGTAATCAGTTCTGCTCGAAGAAGAAGATTTAAATACTGAGAGACAGCAGGCTGGCTGAGACCGGATTTTTTATGAATGAACTTTCCGCAAACGCCAATTTTATGAATATCTTCATGTTTTTGCTGAGGAAAATGCCTGCCGGGTTCTTTCAGCCAGAAAAGGATTTTTAACCGGGTAGAATTTCCCAGGGCTTTCAGGACAAGTTGGATCATTTTTTCATCCATATCTTAATTTTCGGCTATGATTTTCTATGTCAAAAGGATTTCCCGGTTCATTTTTACCTATCAATAAAAATTGCATTCTTTGTTTTGTATATGGGAGCTTTTTATATTTTTTTTCCAGTTAATAAATTTTTCTAATGAGGATGCAGTTTTCTACGTCTTAAAATGAGCTTGAGAAGGTTTTAAGATTCCATTTCACTGGCATTGTTTTTATTAAGGTAAAGTAAATTTTGAGATCGTTTTTATATTTGTCCTGTTAATTTTTTTTGCGCTTTTAACTTTTTGGAAAATTTTTTATGGCAGAGTCATCTCAAAGAGAATTTGTAAAACTTATTGAAGAAATCCGAATCCCTGCCTTTATAACAGATTCTGAAGGAGTTTTTTTAGCCGGGAATTCTCTATTTACGGGACTTCTAAAATATGATCAGCATGAACTGACAGAGGAGGGGTTTGACCGGGCCGTACATAAAAAAGACGCAAGGATCCTTTTCCACAAACATATTCAAAAAATTCTTCAGAAATCATTATGCAATTTCAGGCTGAGTTTTCTTGCTAAAAATAATCAAATGGTAATCTGCTCAGTTTCAGGAGCACTTCTGAGAGATACTGCAGGAAATCCTTCCGCAATTATTTTTCATGCCGAAGAGATTCGCGATAACCGATTCACCCTATATCATAAATTAAAAGATACAGAAACTCGTTTTAAGATCAGTCAGAAATTTGCTGATTTCGGGACCTGGGACTGGAATATCGAAACGGATACGCTATGGTGGAGTGAAAAAGTCGGACCGCTTCTGGGATACGAAAATGAATCAATTGAAACTACATTTCAAAATTTTATTCGATGCATACATCCCGATGATAAACTGTTTGTCATGAATGCAGTCAGGAATGCAGTGAAATTAAATAAAAAATACAATCTGACTCATCGGTGCATTAAAAAAAATGGTGAAACGGGATGGATTCATGGAGCTGCAGAAGTTATTCACGACAATTCTGGAAAAGCTGTCCGGATGATTGGTGTGATTCAGGATGTAACGGATCATCATAATATAGAAACTGAATTCAAAATTAATAAAGAACGCCTGAAAGAAGCGCAGAGTCTTGGAAAAATGTGCAACTGGATGCGCAGCCAGGAATCGCAAATCATAGACTGGTCTGATGAAATTCAGGATCTGTTCGGATGCAGCCCCGAAGCGATAAACAGCATTGGCCTTTTGAAAAAATTTATCTCTGATGAAGATCTCCAGAGAATTCAGGAAATAGAAGCAAAGGTTCTGGAAACAGGAAACAGGCATGGAATTGATCACAGAGTCAGGATGCCGGACGGTTCAATTAAATGGGTTCATCAGGAAATTTCCGTTGCTCAAAATCAATCGTCGGGAATTCTAAGCCTTACCGGAACACTGCAGGATATTTCCACTCAGAAGGAACTTGAAAAAACTGCAGATGAAAAAAATAAACTGCTTGAACTCATATACCGCGGCACTTCCGCCTTTCTGGAAAATCAGGAATTCAGAGAAGTATCTGATTTACTCTTAAATGGTCTTCTTGATCTGTGCGATTCGAAAATAGGGATGATTTCATCATTTGATTATGAGAGCGGCGAAACTCCCAGAGTTTTTGTTCATGCAGTTAGATGGAAAGATGGAATACAGAAGGCAGAAAGTTTGTATGCAAATGCTGATAGTAAAAATTATTCTGATGTGAATGGCGATGCAATTTTATTATTTAATAAAATTGTTGAGAGAGTTCTGAATGAAGAAAAGCCGATTTTATCCAATCATTTTTCTTCAGAAAATGATTTTGAAATAAATAATTTTCTGGCAGTTCCAGTATTCAGGAATAATCTTTTGGTAGGCATGTATCTGGTTGCAAACAGTCGAAATGGATTTTATGAGGATTTCTTAAATATTTTAAAACCTTTTAACGTAGCGCTGAGCGTTCTTTTCCATTCAGAAAAAATGAATCAGAATGAAAAAGAAATTCGCAATAATATTCAGAATGCAAAAATCTCTGCAGAAAAAGCAAGCCGGGCAAAATCTGATTTTCTTGCACATGTAAGCCACGAATTAAGAAATCCATTAAATTCGATTCTTGGTTTCGCACAGCTTATGCAGGGCGGAAAGGATCTTCCTCCCCGGGCTGACCTGTATTCAAATCAAATTCTTCATTCCGGCAGACAGCTTTTAAAGCTTGTTGATGATCTTCTTCAGCTGATCAGTATTGAAGAAGATTCTCTTTCTCCAAAAATTGAAAATCTTTCTGTTTATAAGATTGTACACGATGTTGTTTCAACTCTGGAACGAAGTCCGGAAGATAGTGAAATTGAAATCCGTTATTCCTCCCTGGATGATTCTTATTTTATAAGCGGCGACTGTCTTTTTGTAAAAGATATACTTCAAAACCTGATATCCAATGCTCTGAAGTACAATCATCAGAAGGGACTTGTTTCTATTGATGCCGAATTTCTTCGTGATGAAGGCATAATTCGAATTTCTGTTTCAGATACGGGAGAAGGAATTCCCCCCGATAAAAGGTATCTTCTTTTTATGCCTTTCGAAAGACTGGGAAAAGAAATGTCTCTGACTCCCGGTACAGGAATTGGATTGTTTATTGCAAAACGCCTTGTGGAAATGCTTTCCGGAAACATTGATTTTGAATCTATCCCAGGAGAAGGTTCACGTTTCTGGGTTGATCTGCCTGTGTCCAGGGTGATGCTTGATCATGAAAATAGAAATTCCGGAAAATCTTTCGAAGAAAGTCTTGATCTGAATATTCTTTATATTGAAGATGAACAGCTTTATCATAAGTTAATCCATACTATTTTTCGCAAATACTCCAACTGCAGTGTGCATTCCTGTCTGACAGGAAGAGAGGGACTGGTTCTTGCAAGAAGCTTGAAACCAGATTTAATCTTTCTTGATATCGTTCTTCCCGATATTAACGGCTTTGAAGTTCTTGCCTATATTAAATCAGATGCGAACTTAAAAGATGTTCCTGTGGTTGGGATTTCAGCGCATTTTTCTAAAGAGGATATGAATGCAGCTTTGAAAGCGGGTTTCTATGATGTCCTGACCAAACCTCTGCCTTCAGAAAATATCCAGCCTATATTAAAAAAAGTTTCTTTTTTAAAAAATAAAAAAGAAGCATAAACTTCTTTAAGAAATAAGGCAGGCGCTTCGATTTCCAGTTGACCGGATGAATTGTTCAGGAAATTTGTTTCGTCAGTCATATGCCTTCAAAGCCGAAACCATCTTCATCCCGAACAAAATCCGGCAGAACCGGATCTTCCCGCAATCAAAAACAACAGCAGAATGACTCGATTCGGATTCAGGGCGCAAGAGAGCACAATTTAAAGAATATTTCTCTTGAAATTCCAAGAGATCAGATGATCGTTATAACTGGAGTTTCCGGTTCAGGAAAGTCATCTCTTGCATTTGATACAATCTATGCAGAAGGTCAGAGACGTTATGTGGAGTCTCTTTCTTCTTACGCAAGACAGTTTCTCGGTCAGATGGAAAAGCCTGATGTAGACTTAATTGAAGGGCTGAGTCCTGCAATCTCCATTGAGCAGAAAACAACTCACAGAAATCCACGATCTACAGTGGGAACGGTAACGGAAATTTACGATTATTACAGGCTTCTTTTTGCCAGAGCAGGCCATCCACATTGCCATGTATGCGGACGAATCGTTTCATCGGTTTCTGTCGATCAAATTGTAGACCGTGTAAATGCTTTCCCCGAAGGATCGCGCATTCAAATTATGGCTCCTGTCGTGGCAGGAAAAAAGGGAGAGCACAGAGATATCCTTGAAAAAATCCGTCAGGACGGTTTTGTCCGGGTACGTATTAATGGAAAAATAACCGATCTGTCGGAAGAATTTGATCTGGTAAAAAACAAAAGACACAGTATTGATATCGTCGTAGACCGTATTGTTGTCCGCGAAGGAATTCAATCCCGTCTTTCCGATTCAGTGGAAACCGCTCTTCTACATGGAGATGGAGTTGTTTTTGTCAATGATGAAAAAGAAGATCATATCTTTTCCAGACACCTTTCCTGCACACAC